>JALYHC010000062.1 GCA_030776765.1 Actinomycetota bacterium
CCTCAGCCCGTGTCAAGGGGCCGAGGCGCGGCTGCTCTGCCAATACCATGGACTGTGGGCGGTACAGGACGGGCTCCAAGTGCTGTTAGCTCGGAGCCCCCTGGCGATACCGTTGGCTGGTCCTCAAGATCCTCTTGCCCTTCTCCAGAACCTCGATTTCCTTAGAGAGACTGGCGACGTGAGATTGCAGCCTCTCGTTCTCCTGAGCTAGCTTCTCCAACTCCCGGGCCCGGGTCGGATCTCCGGCGCAGGACGCGAAGACCAAGAGGACGATCAACACAAGGCCTGCCACCCACACAAGCCACCGCAGCACGTCACTCTGCCCAATGGCTACGAGAGTATGTGATCGAGAGGGAAGGCGCCTTGTCCTCCTTCTCCTTCTGTCCCGGTGGCGGCCGTTCATGGCCTCGCCTGTTCGAGCGCCTGGTTGGTCCGGGCAGGAAGAGGGAGGTCATGGCTAAGGAGAGGTCGTGGTGGCGCCGGGTAAGCCGCAGTGGCCCGGCAGCCGGCCCCCCCCGCTCCAGGAGGCGAGGGAGCTGCCCATCCGCCCGGACCGGGCTTCCGAACCATTCTCCCCTCCGCCTCGGCTGCTCTGCTACAGCCCCCAGCCCGCTCCGAGGTATGACCAGCGGAGGCGAGAAGGTAGCCGGTCCGATCAAAGGTGGCAAATGATTTCGCGCTCTTGGCAACTCGTGGCTGAGAAGCTTCGGCCTCTACTCCACCACCCGCTTGACGAACTCGCGCACCGAGGCCTCGTAGGCGACCGGGTTGGCGTTCCAGGCCTCGACGTGGCCGGCCCCTTCCACCTGTACGTAGGTCACCAGTTGGGGCCGGGCGGCCTCCAGCGCCCGGCTGGTCTCGATGGGAACCGTCTCGTCCTCCTCACCGTGGAAGAGGAGGATGGGCGTCTCCAGCTCCTCGGATCGCGCCACCAGGTCCATGGCCGACCAGCTGATTCCGAAGCGCACTGAAGAGATGGCCTTGGCCAGCGTCGTGAGCTGCGGTGGGATGTCCCGCCTGTCGCCCTCCCAATCGACCGTCGCCCCCAAGTCGAGCACCGATGAGTCGAGGACCGCCCCCTCCACCAGCTCCGCCACCGGGGACTCGTAGAGGAAGTTGACCGCAATGGCCCCTCCCATGCTGTAGCCGACCAGCAAGAAGCGCTCGGCCCCCTCCTCGAGGGCGTAGTCCACCGCGGCCTGCACGTCCTCCCACTCTGTGCGCCCAAAGTGGTGGAGCCGGTCGGGGGTGGCGGGAGCGCCGGGATCGTTCCGGTAGCTGATGACCAGGGCGGGGAGGCCCAGCTCGGCCACCGGCCGGAGGGCTCGCAGCGACTGGCGCAGCTCGGCGCCCTTGCCGTGCACGAAGATGGCCCATGTGTCGGACGACCCTTCCACCAGCCAGGCAGGGAACCGGCCCAGCTCCGAGACCACCTCCACCTCCCGGAAGGTGAGTGAGAAGGCGCTGCGGGGATCTCCCGGGAAGGCGTAGCCGTCCAGCCGCACCTTCTGGCCGACTTCGGGAAGCTCCCCTAGTGGCCGTAGCTCCCGAGTCAACTGCTGCGGCCCGGCGGCCAGGACCGGCCCCACCTGTGCGTAGCCGTCCTCCCACTGCAGGCCCCACACGCCGTCCTGGGCGGTGGCCGCAGTGCGGGGAAGGGTGATGGTCTCCTCGGTCACGTCCAGGACTGGAAGGTCGTAGGTGGGAGCTTCTTCGGGCTTGGCCAGCAGGCCGTCCTCTCGGAGGACGTTCGAGTAGTGCCACCCGGCCCCCACCACCGCGGCGAGCACCGCCACGGCCAGGGTGGCAGCCACCCAGCCCAGCACCCTCATCACCGGCTCACGGTAGCCCCCAGCCTTTCTCCTTCTGTTGCTGAAGAGTCGGCCCCCTCCCCTGCCCTCCCCCTCGAGGGGGAGGGAGAAGACCCTCGCAAGCGGGGAGGGAGCGGAGGGGCCGTCCGTCCGCCGGCGCCCTCACTCCTCGTCTGCCTTCCAGAACTCCTCGTAGTGGATGTTGCCGCGCACCTTGGGGCGGTCCAGGGTGAAGCCCCGCTCGACGAGCAGCTCGACCACTCCCTGGGAGCTCGGGTAGGTGGGACGGTCGCCGTCCCAGTGGGGGAGGCCGATCATGAGGGGGTTGCCGCACAGGAAGAACTCCACCCGCTGGGGGTCGAGAGGGCCTTCCAGCTCCTCTTCCAGCCGGCCGGAGCGGATGAGGTCCTGGATGTACACCTTGTTGGTGAGGTCTTCTTCTTCTCGGGTGGTCAAGGCCAGGTAGCGGTACTGGGGGAAGCGCCGCTCCAGCTCCCGGTGGACCTCCAGGTAGGCGAGGTCGCGCCGGTAGCGCACCGAGCAAGCCGCCAGGATGCGCCCCTGGTGGCCGCCCCGCAGCAGCTCCAGCGTCATGGCGTTGTGGGGCGCCTCGCCGGTGCCGGTGGCCAAGAAGACCACGTCTCGGTCGGGTTCGACGCCGGCCAGCGTGTAGCGGCCGGCGTACTTCCTGCCCACATAGAGCCGGTCGCCTTCCCCCTTGCAGAACAGGCGCGGCGTCAGGGCGGGCAGATCGCCCGAGCCATCCTCTCCCCGCACCAGCACCACGTAGAACTCCATCTCGTCGGAGCTCAGGTTGGCCAGGTTCCCCTCATCATCGAGGATGGAGTGGCTCAATGAGTAGGAGCACCGGGCCAGCCTGGCTACCCGTTCGGGCGTCAGGTCCTCCTGCTGGCCGTCGATGCGGGGCTCCCAGTAGCCCAGGCCCAGGGTGATGTACTGGCCCGCCTTGAAGCCCGGCCGGGGCTCGTCGGGGCGCACCCGAAAGACCCACAGGTCGGGGTGGACCCGGCGCAGGTGGACGATGGTGGCGTTGTAGTGCTCTTCCCGAAGCTGCTCCCAACGCTCCTCCGGTGAGCGCTCGTGGTAGAAGGTGAAGAAGGTGCGGATCAGTTCGGTCACCTGGTCGAGGCCGGGCTGGTCCCACCCGGGCGCTCGCTCGATCACCACCTGGTTGGAGATGGTGAAGACCCGCCGGATGGACGGGTCGGCCTGGAAGCACCTGCTGGCCAGGGCGGCGGGGAAGGTGTTGCGGGCCGCCGCCTGCTCCCCCGAGTCGTAGGCCTCGGCGTCCTGGCCGCTCAGGGAGCGGTTGGTGCTGAAGATGGCGGCATGGTCGAGGCAGACTGCCTCCACCTGGATGGGCTGTCCCATTCCCTACATGATGTCATGCCCACGCAGCGACTACCGGATGGCTAACCCCGGGTCCGAGCGGCGCCACAGCCGGGTGACCAGCACCGCGGCGCCGAAGAGCAGCGTCACGGCCGCCCAGCCCAGGTCGTACCCGCCCGTGCGGTCCACCGAGTAGCCGAACAGCACGGGGCTGGAGGTGTAGCCGCCCAGGAAGCCGAACAGCACCATCCCGGATGCCTGCCCGGCGTGGCGGGTCTCCACCTGGGCCACCACCGCCAGCATGCCCACCGCGTTCCAGGCCACTACCCCGGCGCCCGCTCCCACCGCCCCCAACCACAGCACCCATGGCCCGGCGGCCGAAGCGGCCCAGACGGCAGCGGCCGAGGCCACCGACACCAGCCCCAGCAGGGCGAGCGGGGTGGAGAAGTGGCCTGCCGCCTCGCTCTGGCGGCTCCAGGCGATGCGGGCTGCAAAGCCCACCAGGCCGATGACCGCCGCCGCCGCCCCGGCGGTGGTGACGCTCATCCCTACCCGCTCTTCGGCGTAAAGCGGGACATAGCCGACCACCGCCGCACCGCCTGCCCCCATCAGGAAGCCGTAGACGGCCAGCCACCGCACGGCAGGTCCATGCCGGTATCGGCCGGGACCCACCACCGCAGCTTCCGCAGCAACGGGATCGGGCGGAATCACTCTCCAGGCAACCAGGGCGGCCAGCAGGTGGAACATGCCCGCCAGGGACAGGGCAAGGCGCCAGCCGAAGGCCAGGGCCGCCGGGGGAAGCAAGGCCCCGGCCAAAAAGAGGCCCCCCTGCACGCCCGACTGCTTGACGCCCATGGTCAGCCCGCGCCTTCCCGGCGGCAGCTGAGAGGAGATGAGCTTGTTGGTGGCCGGGTTACAGCCGGCGTTGCCGATCCCCGACAGCAGGGCGAAGGCCAGCAGCCAGGCGTAGGAGGGAGCGGCCGCCATGCCGAGGGTGGTGAGGGCGGCCACCGAGAAGGTGGCCAGCAGGACCGTCTTGCCCCCCAACGCATCGGTGGCCCGTCCGGCAGCCGGCGAGGCGAGGGCCGCCACGCCGGCCACCCCGGTGACCAGCCAGCCGAGCTGGGAGTGGGAGAGGCCGAAGTCGTCGATGAGGAAGCGGGCCAGCACGCTGAGCACCGAGATGGCGAAGGTGGCGGCCGCCATGGCCAGGGCCAGGAGGCTGCTGAACGCCGCCTGCCGGGCCCCCGAGGTGCCTGGCCGGGTGGGGGAGGCAGCGCTCACCGGTCCACGATAGGAGCCGGCGCGATCTGCCACCATGTGGCGGTGGTCCCCTCCCAGAAACCTCTCGTGCAGATCATCGACAGCGCCCTACTGCAACCGGCCGTGGAGGCGGGGCGCCGGGCGCTGGGCGAGATGGAGGAGAACGAGGTCCCCGCCGCCCTGCGCAAGGTGGCCGCCTCCACCGGTGGGAGGCTGCCTCCCCCCTTCGTCCACCGGTTGCTCTCCGCCATGGAGGAGGACCCGTGGCTGCGCGACAAGGCCGCCGACGCATGGCCGGATGCCGACCCCGAGGACAGCCAGCCCTCCCGAGCTGCCAGCGCCCTATTCGTCCTGCGGCCACCCGGCTGGGAGCTGCGCCTGGGCCAGATCTCCGCCGGCCTGCAAGGCCGGGGCCTGCGGGAGGAGGTGGGGCGCCTCCAAGAACGCCTGGCGGGTGCAGAGGGCCAGGTGAGGGAGGCGCAACGGCGGCTGCAGTCGAGTCGCGAGGAGGCAGCCGAGGCTCGGTCGGCGGCGGAACGGAAGCTGGAGGAGGCGCGCGGGCAGCTGCGCCGGGCGCGGGATGAAGGCTTGGAGGAGGCTCGACGGGCGCAGCGACGAGCAGCCGATCTGGAAGGGGAGCGCGACCGGCTGCGGACGTCGCTGGGGGCCGAGCTGAGCCGGGTGGTCAAGCTGCGAGACGAGTTGCTGCGGGCGCGCCGAAGTGTCCAAGAGGTGTCCGAGCAGGCGGGGGCCGGCCCTCCGGCGGTGGTATGGGCGTCGCGGGACCCGCTGGAGATGGCCCGGCTCCTCGACGAGCTGGCTGTGGCTGCCCGACCCGCCCCCGAGGTCGAGGCGCAGGAGCCGATGGGCCCAGAGGCCTGGCGGCTGCCCCCGGGGGTGAGAGCCGACAGCCCGCTGGCGGTCGATTGGCTGGTCAGCCGCACCTCGCCGTTCACCTTGCTGGTCGACGGCTACAACCTGGCCTTCGTGCTGGCCCCAGTCGGCTCGGCGGATCGCCAATCGCGGCTCAGGGTCAACCGGGAGCTGGCCAGGGTGCGGCGCCATGCCTCCTCCACCATCAGGGTGGTGGTGGTGTACGACTCCCAGCAGAGCGGGGGAGTGACCGATGCCCGCGGCCCCGGCGGCGTGGAGGTGCGCTTCACAGAGGCGGGGCACCCCGCCGACGATGAGGTGGTGGAGCTGGCCCGGTCGGCGACCGGGCCAGTGGCCGTGGTCAGCAGCGATCGGGAGGTGCGGGAGCGATCCGCCGCCGCCGGTGCCCTGGTCCTCTGGTCGGAGGCGCTGGTGGGCTGGGTCCGTCGGCGCGGCTGAGCTGGGCTTCCCCTCCGGTCCTGCGGTAGGGGGAGACGTCGACCAATCGGGTCGATCGCTTGCCGGTAGGCAGATTCCGCCGCCTCTGCGCAACCTCGAACTACATGTCACACCTACCCGATACCTTGTGGGCACGAAGGCAGGAGGTGTGGATGCTCATCGACTGTGACGAGTGCGCCATGCAGCAGACCAGCCAATGCGAGGACTGCATGGTCACCTTCCTGCTCCGGGAGGAGCCCGGCCCGGTCCCGCTGGACGGCTGCGAACGGAAGGCGCTGGGCAACCTGGCCGAGGCGGGGCTGGTTCCGGAGCTGCGGATGGTGCCCAAGGCCCAGGCGGGCTCGTAGCGGCCCGTTCTGCGGCACGGCAGGCCGCCGGCGAGCCGGTACGCTGGCGGGGTGTCGGAGGCGCTGCTCGAGAGCTTGCGGCGCGCCGCCCTGGAAGGGGGGCTGGTGGGCTTCGGAGTGTGCTCTGCCGACCCGTTCCCTTCCGTCAAGGCCCAGCTCGAGGCGCGGGTGGCCGACGGCAGCTCCGGTCGCCTGAGGTTCACCTTCGCCCGGCCCGACATCTCCACGGATGTGCGCCGCACCTTCCCTTGGGCGAAGCGCCTGGTGGTGGCGGCCTCCTCCTACCTCCCCTCGGCCGGCGATCCGGGGCCCGCACGGCCTCAGACGGCTCGGATCGCCCGCTTCGCGGTGGAGGACCCCTACCCGCCCCTGCGGGAGGCCTTGGAGAAGCTGGCCGGGATGCTGCGGGAGGCCGGCCACCAGGCCGAGGTGCTGGTGGACGACAACCGCCTGGTGGACCGGGCGGCGGCGGTGCGAGCCGGGGTGGGCTGGTGGGGCAAGAGCTCCATGGTGCTGGCCCCCCGCTACGGGCCCTACCTGGTGCTGGGTTCGCTGGCCACCGATGCCCGGCTGCCCACCTCCCAGCCCATGCGGCGCTCGTGCGGGAGCTGCACGGCATGCCTGCCGGCCTGCCCCACCGGAGCGCTGGTGGCACCCGGGATCCTGGACGCCCGGCGCTGTCTGGCCCACTGGGCGCAGGTGCCCGGGGTGATTCCGATCGAGTTCCGAGAGCCGATGGGCGACCGTCTCTACGGCTGCGACGACTGCCTGGACGCCTGTCCGCCCGGCAGGCACCTGCTCGGGGAGGTCCGGGAGGTGCGCCGGGGAAGGGTGGACCTCATCGACCTGCTGCGCTCTGCAGACCGCTCCCTGCTGGTCCGCTTCGCCCACTTCTACATCCCCCGCCGCCAGTCCAGGTACCTGCGGCGCAACGCGCTGGTGGCGCTCGGCAACACGGGAGGCCCTGATGCGGTGCCGGTGCTGGCCGGCTATGTCGGGCATCCCGACCCGCTCTTGCGCATACACGCCGCCTGGGCCCTCGGGCGCCTCCCCAGCGCCGCCAGCCGTGCGGCGTTGGGGGAGCGGCTCGCCCAGGAGCACGACCCCCAGGTGCGGCACGAGCTCCAGGCCGCCCGGGCGGCCCAGAAGTGACCGTGCGCAGGGCCGCGCCGCATGGCAGCCCGGTGGTGCTCAAGGTGGGCTCCTCGGCGCTCACGCTTGCCTCGGGGGGTCTCGACCCCGAAGGTGTCGCCCAGGTGGCCGAGCAGGTGGCCGACCTGTGGGACCACCATCACCCCACGGTGCTGGTGAGCTCCGGAGCGGTGGCGGCCGGTTTCCCCGCCCTGGGGCTCGACCGGCGCCCCACCCAGCTCTCGGCACTCCAGGTGGCGGCGGCGGTGGGCCAGGGCCGGCTCATGGAGCGCTACACCAACGAGCTCTCGCGGCGGGGGCGGGTGGCCGGCCAGGTGCTGCTCACCAAGGACGTCCTGGCCGACCGCCAGCAGTACTTGCACGCCCGCCGCGCCCTGGGACTGATGCTGTCGTTGGAGGTGGTGCCGGTGGTGAACGAGAACGACACGGTGGCCGTGGAGGAGCTGCGGTGGGGTGACAACGACCGGTTGGCGGCCCTGGTCGCCCACCTGGTGGGGGCGGGCATGCTGGTGATGCTCACCGACGCTCCCGGGCTGCTCTCGGGCGACCCCCGGGTCGACGGACGGGCCGAATTGTTCGCGGAGGTGCGCCACACCGACGAAGTGCTCGACCGCCTGGCTCGCGCCGGCCCGGGGCCCCTCGGCTCCGGCGGCATGGCCACCAAGGTGGCGGCCGCCCGGATCGCAGCCTGGTCCGGCATCCCCACCGTCATCGCCCAGGCCCGCGCTCCCGGCACGGCCGTCCGAGCGGTGGCCGGCGAAGAGGTGGGCAGCTGGGTGGAGCCGGGGCCTTCCCGCCTCCCGTCACGCAAGCTGTGGATCGCCTTCGGCCAACCGTCCGAGGGCCGCCTGCTGGTGGATGGGGGAGCGGTGAACGCCCTCCTGAACCGAGGCAGCTCCCTGCTGCCCGCCGGGGTGCGAGGCGTTGAGGGTCAGTTCCAGGCCGGGGCGGCGGTCGAGGTGTGGGGCCCCGGCGAGACGCTGGTCGCCAAGGGCCTCACGCGGGTGAGCGCCTCCCGGCTGGAGCCTTTACTGGGGCGACGAACCTCCGAGATCGAGCTGTCCGGCTGGGGAGGAGAGGTGATCCATCGCGACGACCTGGTGGTGCTGCGCTGAGCCCTGGCTCCTTTCCCGGTAGAGTTGCTCCATGATCGAAGACGTAGGGCGACGGGCCCGCGCCGCCTCTCGGCGACTGGCGGAACTGACCGCCAGCGGCAAGAACGCCGTCCTCGAGGAGATGGCGAGCCGGCTGGAGGCCCAAGCGCCGCTGATCCTGGAGGCCAACGCTTCCGACCTGGAGGAAGCAGGCGCCCAGAGGGTGGCCGGTGCGCTGCTCGACAGGCTTCGTCTCGACGAGGGCCGGGTGGCATCCATGGCTGCGGGTCTTCGCAAGGTGGCCGCGCTACCCGACCCGGTGGGCGAGCTGACCGGGGGGTGGCGGATGTACAACGGCGTGCAGCTGGAGCGCCGGCGGGTTCCCTTGGGCGTGGTGGCGGTGATCTACGAGGCCAGGCCCAACGTGACCGCCGACGCGGCCGCCCTCTGCCTCAAGTCCGGGAACGCGGTGATCCTGCGCGGGTCCTCCTATGCCCTGCGCTCCAACCTGGCCATCGGGGAGCTGCTCCGCCAGGCCGCCTCCCACCAGGGAGTCCCCGAGGACGCCGTCCAGGTGGTGCGGGACACGACTCGGGAGGGCGCCCGGGCCCTCATGCAGGCCAAGCACTGGGTGGACCTTTTGGTGCCCAGGGGCGGCCCCAGCCTCATCGCCGCCATCGAGTCCGAGGCCACCGTGCCCTACGTGCTGGACGGAGCCGGCAACTGCCACGTCTACGTGGACCAATCGGCCGACCTCGACGAGGCGCTGGGGATCGTGGTGAATGCCAAGGCACAGCGCCCCGGGGTGTGTAACGCGGCCGAGACGCTCCTGGTGCATGAGGCGGTGGCGGCCAAGTTCCTGCCGGTGGTGTCGGAGGCTCTGGCCGCCGAGGGCGTCGAGATGCGGGGCGATGAGGCGGCTCGTTCCCTGGCGCCGGGGATGGGGACGGCCACCGACGAGGATTGGGCCACCGAGTACCTGGACCTCATCCTGGCCGTCCGCGTGGTGCCCGACCTGGAAGCGGCGCTCGACCACATCCGCAGCTATGGCAGCGGCCATACCGAGGCCATCGTGGCGGAGGACCTGCGCGCCGCCGAGAGCTTCGTGCGGGGAACCGACAGCGCAGTGGTGATGGTGAACGCCTCCACCCGCTTCACCGATGGGGAGGAGTTCGGCTTCGGGGCGGAGATCGGCATCTCCACCCAGAAGCTGCACGTGCGAGGCCCAATGGGTCTGGAGGCCCTGACCACCGAGCGCTACGTGCTGCGCGGCGAAGGACAGGTTCGCTAGCGCCACCGCAAGGTACACGGAACAACTACAAACGTGTAATACGCTAGGGACCGCCATGGAAGACTCTGTCGAGGCCCGGGTCTGTGCGGCTTGCGGAGCGCGCAACCCGGCCGGGGTGGATTGGTGCGGTCAGTGCTACCAGAGGTTTGAAGAGACGTTCGAGGTAGCTCCGGCAGTGCCGCAGGAGCCTCCTCAGCCCCGCACCGTGGGGGCTTTGGCCGGTGACGGACCACCCGCCCCTCCCGGTGCTCCGCAGGAAACCGAGGTGGTGGTGGGCGTCGCCGAGCCCCAATGGGAGTGTCGCTTGTGCGGCACGTCCAATCCCATGGAGGCCTCCCGCTGTGGGGCATGTGGCACCACCATCTTCGAGACTTTTGGTGCCAGACCCGATCGGGAGCAGGAGCTGGCTCCCTCCAACGCCCTGGGATGGTCCCTGGTCTTCCCCGGGCTGGGGCACGGCAAGGCCGGCCAGGGGATGCTGGGGGTGGCGATCGGCTTGCTCACCGCAATGGCGGTCGCCTTCGGCACCATGCTGGGCCTCGGCATGGGAAGGGCCGTCTGGGGCTCCCTACTGCTGCTCTTGGCCCTGGGCGTTTGGGGCGTGGCAGCGATGGACGCCTACCACTGGGCGGCCGGTCGGGGGGAGGAGGTGCTGCTGCGGCCCCGGGTGGTCTCGGTGCTGAGCGCCCTGATGCTGGTGCTGCTCGTCTTCGGGCTCACCCAGAGCCCCGCCTGAGCGGACTTCGGGCACGCTGAGATGTTGCTGGTCGCCGACGTCCATGGGGCGGCAGAGGCGCTGGGCAAGGCGGCCGGTCGGGGGGAGCCCTTGCTGGTGCTGGGTGACCTGATCAACCTCATCGACTACCGCACCTTGGACGGCATCCTGTCCGATCTGTGCGGGAAGCCATTGGTAGCGGAGGTGGTGGCCCTGCGAAGGGTGGGTAATTACGCAGGAGCCCGGGACCGCTGGAGGAGGTGGATGGCCGGGCGGGAGGAGCAGTTCCGGGCTCGCTTTGCCGAGTCGGTCACCGCCCAGTACCGCACCATCTGCGCCAGTCTTGCCGGCTCGGGCGCCCTGGTGACTTACGGCAACGTGGATTGGCCCGACCTGCTGCCCGAGCTGCTTCCCGAGGGAGTGCGCTTCGTGGACGGCGAGGTGGTGGAGGTGGAGGGCTACCGCGTGGGCCTGGTGGGGGGAGGGGCCCCTACACCGCTGGGGGTACCGGGCGAGGTGAGCGAGGAGGAGATGGCCGCCAAGCTGGCCGCCCTGGGTGAGGTCGACATCCTCTGCTCCCACGCTGCTCCCAACGTGGGGCCGCTGCGGCGAGACGTGGTGGCCGGCAGGGTGGAGGCTGGTTTCCGCAGCATCCTGGAATACCTCCTCGAGGCGCGGCCCGGCTGGCATTACTTCGGAGACGTGCACCAGCCTCAGGCGACCCGGTGGCGAGTGGGTTCCACCATCTGCCGCAACGTCGGCTACTTCCGGGCCACGGGACGGGCGGTGCGCCACCGGTGAGGTGGCCGCCCAGCCCGAGCCACACGGCCTCACAAACGGGGAGGGGGGACCCCCACCGCAGCCCCTCTTCTTCAGGGGGTGAGCGGTGTCTGGATCGGGGAAGGTCAACAGGGGCCGCTCACCCCCCGAACCCCCGGGCCCCGCAAGCGGGGGAGGGAGAAGATGCCACTCAACGCGCGTACTCTCGCCTCGTCGCATCCCGCTACGCTACGTAAAGGTGGAACGCACGTTTGAAGTGATCGAGACGCAGGCGCCGCCGGAGGCGGTGTTTTCGGTGGTGGCCGACTTGGAGAGCTATCCCGAGTGGGCGAGCGGAGTGCGCATCACCGAGGTGCTGGAGCTGGACGACGAGGGGCGGGCTCGGCGGGCCCGCTTCGTGGTCGAGGGCATCATCAAGGAGATCTCCTATGTGCTGCGCTACGACTACGACCCTCCCCGGCGCATCTCCTGGACGGCCGAGCCGGGGGAAGACATCCGGCTGATGGAGGGGTACTACGAGTTCACCGGCTTGCCGGGAGGAGGCACCCAAGTGGTCTACGCCTTGCGGGTGACCCCGGGCTTCAGCGTCCCCGGGTTCTTGCGTCGCCAGGCGGAAAAGCAGATCCGCGGGGCGGCGCTGCGAGGCCTCAAGCGGCGGGCGGAGGCCCAAGCAGGCGCTCAGGCCTGATGCGAATCCTGCTGGTGACCGGCAAGGGGGGTGTGGGCAAGACCACCGTGGCGGCCGCAACGGCCCTGCGAGCCGCCGACCTCGGGGATCGAACCCTCGTCATGTCCACCGACCCCGCCCACAGCCTGGCGGACGCTTTCGACCAGCCCCTCGGCGACCGGCCCACCGAGCTGGCTCCCCGGCTCTGGGGGCAGCAGCTCGACTCGCAGCGCCGGCTGGAGCAGTACTGGGGCGAGGTGCGCGACTACTTGGTCGACCTGTTCGACTGGAGCGGGCTGCGGGGAATCGAAGCCGAGGAGCTCTCCGTCTTCCCGGGCATGGATGAGCTGTTCGCCCTCACCGACGTGAAAGAGCATGCCGCCTCCGGGCTCTACGAGGTGCTGGTGGTGGACTGCGCCCCTACCGCCGAGACCCTCCGGCTGCTGAGCCTCCCCGAGGTCCTCTCCTGGTACATGGAGAAGGTCTTCCCGTTGGAGCGGCGGGTAGTGCGGGCGGTACGGCCGGTGGTCTCGCGCATGGTGACGATGCCCATCGCCAACGATCAGGTCTTCGATGCCGCCCAGCGGTTCTACGGGCGGCTGGAAGGGGTGCGAAGGCTCCTCACCGACCCCGAGGTCACCACCGCCCGACTGGTGGTCAACCCCGAGAAGATGGTGATCAACGAAGCGCGGCGCACCTACACCTACCTGAGCCTGTTCGGCTACCCGGTGGATGCGGTGGTGGTCAACCGGGTCCTTCCCGAGTCGGTCACCGATCCCTACTTCAAGCGCTGGCAGGAGATCCAGGCCGAGCACCTGCAGGCCATCGAGGAGGGCTTCGCCGACCTGTCGGTGATGGAGCTGCGGCTCTTCGATGAGGAGATGGTGGGAGTGCACCGCCTGCGCCTGGTGGGGGAGGAGCTCTACCGCGACCTCCAGCCCACCGCCCAACTCTCCCAGTCCCGCCTGCTGCGGTTGGAGGAAGAGGAGGGCGAGGTGGTGCTGGTGATGCGCATCCCCTTCACACGGAAGGACGAGGTGGACGTGCTCCGCCGGGGGGAGGAGCTCTACGTGAAGGTGGGCGGCTACCGCAGGTCGGTCATCCTGCCGGATGCCCTGCTGCGTCGCGAGGTGGTGCGCGCCCATCTTCGTGGTGGCGAGCTGCGGGTGGGGTTCGGGGACGGCCATGGTGACTGAGGGGTCCTCGCAGGTCTTTGAAGCCCTGCGGCGCGGCACCCGCAGGGCGGGAATGCATGTTCTGCGAGCCGGCTTGGAGATGCTCTCCGCCGCCCAGGCGATGCTGGAGGAGCTGGCCGAGGTGGCGGGGCCGGACAGGGAGCCTCCCACCCGCATTCCGGTGGAGGGCGAGGAGGAGTCCACCAGGCTCTAGAACCGAGGGCGACGCCTTCCCTCGGGATCCTCCCGGAGAGCGTTGAGAGAATCTGCGTCAAACGCGCTCAGGTTTCCTCTCCATTGTGGAACAGTCGACCCCCGGCCGGCGTTACAGTGAGGGCAATACCAAGGAGCATGGTGCAAGCTGAAGTTCGACAAGATCGATCCTCGGAGCGGCCGATCCCGGCCGTCCTACCCGTCCTGCCCCTTCGCGAGACGGTGGTGTTTCCCAAGACGGTGGTTCCACTTCTGGTGGGCAAGCCGGGTAGCAAACGGCTCATCGAGGACCTGGCCGACGTCGATGGGCCGCTGCTCACCCTGGTCACCATGAGAGAGGACGTTGAGGAGCCCGGTCCCGGCGAGCTGTTCGGCGTGGGGACGGTGGCACGTGCGGTGCAGGTGCTGCGCTTCCCCGATGGCAGCTTCCGGGTGGTGGTGGAAGGCGTGCAGCGGGTGCGCATGGATACCTACACGCAGCTCGCCCCCTACCTGCTGGCCGAAGTGGAGCCCCTCGAAGAGCTGGTTGAGAACGGTCCGCAGATGGAAGCCTTACAGCGCCAGGTGCGTTCCTCTTTCGACACCATGATCGGCCTGGCACCCCAGGTGCCCGACCAGCTCCTCATGGTGATGGCCAACATCGACGAGCCCTCCCACCTGGCCGACTTCGTGGCCTCTTCGATGACCCTGGACGTGGAGACGCGCCAGGACCTGCTGGAGACCCTGGACGTCGAAGAGCGGATGCGAAAGCTGCTTCCGGTGATGGCCCAGGAGCTGGAGATCCTCCAGGTCGGCTCCCGCATTCAGGAACAGGTGGAGGCCGAGGTAGGGAAGGGCCAGCGCGAGTTCCTATTGCGCAAGCAGATGGAAGCCATCCGGCGCGAGCTGGGCGAGGGCGACGAGGGCCAGGCAGAGGTGAACGAGCTGCGCTCCCGCTTGGAGGAGGCCGGCTTGAGCGACGAGGCTCGCAAGGAGGCCTTCCGGGAGCTGGGCAGACTGGAGAAGCTGCCGGCCGCCAGCCCCGAGTACCACGTCATCCGCACCTACCTGGACTGGATGATCCGCTTCCCCTGGCAGCAACTCACCCAAGACCACCTGGAGGTGACGAAGGCGCGGCGGGTGCTCGACGAGGACCACTACGACCTGGAGAAGGTGAAGGACCGCATCGTCGAGTACCTGGCGGTGCGCAAGCTGAAGAACGACATGCGAGGTCCCATCCTGTGCCTGGTGGGCCCGCCGGGAGTGGGCAAGACCTCGCTGGGACGCTCGGTGGCACGGGCGCTGGGACGGGAGTTCGTGCGCCTCTCACTGGGCGGCGTGCGCGACGAGTCGGAGATCCGCGGTCATCGCCGCACCTACATCGGCGCCCTGCCCGGTCGCATCGTGCAGAGCCTGGCCCGCGCCGGCACCCGCAATCCCGTGTTGATGCTGGACGAGGTCGACAAGCTGGGGGCCGACTTCCGGGGCGACCCGGCGGCCGCCCTGCTGGAGGTGCTCGATCCGGAGCAGAACTGGAGCTTCCGCGACCACTACCTGGACGTTCCGGTCGACCTCTCGCAGGTTCTGTTCATCACCACCGCCAACGTGGTGCACACCATCCCACCGGCCTTGCTGGACCGCATGGAGGTGCTGGAGATCCCCGGCTACACCGTGCAGGACAAGCTGCACATCGCCCGGCGCTTCCTGGTGCCCAAGCAGATCGCCGAGCACGGGTTGGGCGAGGACCAGGTGAGCTTCGACGAGGAGGCGCTGCGCCTGCTGATCGGGAGCTACACCAGGGAGGCGGGGGTGCGCAACCTGGACCGCCAGGTAGCCACCATCTGCCGCAAGGTTGCCGCCCGCATCGTGGAGGGCAGCTCCGACCACACCACGGTGACACCCGAGCTGGCCCGCGACCTCCTGGGCCCAGAGCGCTTCCGGCAGAAGGTCGCCGAGGAGCAGGACGAGGTTGGCGTGGCCACCGGCCTGGCCGTCACCCCCACCGGGGGCGAGGTGCTCTTCGTGGAGGTGGCCTTGGTCCCCGGCAACGGCAAGGTCACCATCACCGGCCAGCTCGGCGACGTCATGAAGGAGTCGGCCCAGGCGGCGGTCACCTACGCCCGCTCCCGGGTGGAGAGCTGGGGCCTGGAGCCCAACTGGCTGGAGAAGACCGACGTGCACATCCACGTCCCGGAGGGAGCGGTCCCCAAGGACGGCCCCTCCGCCGGCGTGACGATGACCACCGCGCTGCACTCGGCTCTCGTCCGGCGCCCGGTGCAAAAGAGCGTGGGCATGACCGGCGAGGTCACGCTGCGGGGGAAGGTCCTACCGATCGGGGGCGTAAAGGAGAAGGTGCTGGCTGCCCACCTGGCGGGCCTGGAGACGGTGCTCTTGCCGGCGGACAATCAAAAGGACCTGCCCGACATCCCAGAGCTGGTGCGCAAGCAGCTCGACATCCGGCTGGTCTCCCACATGGACGAGGTGCTGGAGGCGGCCCTGGAGCCGCTGTCGCGGGAGCTGGGCCAAACCGCCTGATCCGCCCTCATCGCCTCGGCACCGCCTAGCTTCCGAGGAGCAGTGGGCGTGACCATCGGCATCGATGTCGGGGGGACCAAGGTGGCTGGGGCGCGGGTGAGCCCCGAAGGCAAGGTGGAGGGGCGCCTGGAGGTTCCCACGCCCGACGACCCGGCTCGCTTCGCCGAAGTGCCCGGCCAACTGGTCGAGCACCTGCTCTCGCCGGAGGTGAAGGCCATCGGCATGGGTGTGGCCGGTCTGGTGGCATGGCCGGAAGGCCGGCTGGTCTGGGGGCCCAACGTGTCCGGCCGTGACGTTCCCTACCGGCGGCTGCTGGAGCGTGCATTTGGCCTTCCGGTTGCAGTGGAGAACGACGCCAACGTCGCCGGCCTCGGGGAAGCCTGGCTGGGAGCCGGCCGGGACTATCGGCATGTGCTGATGGTGACGGTGGGCACCGGCATCGGAGGGGGGATGGTGGTGGACGACACCCTCTACCGCGGTCGTTCCTTCGCCGGAGAGATCGGCCACATGGTGGTGGCCCCCGAGGGCCCACCCTGCGGCTGCGGGCGGCTGGGATGCTGGGAGCAGCTGGCCTCGGGAACCGCCCTCACCCGGATGGCCCGCGAGGCGGCGGCCGCCGATCCTCGAGGATCTATCGCCCGGCTGGCCGGGAACGGTCGACCGGAGGGCGAGCACGTCACACAGGCCGCCCAGGCCGGGGATGAGGCGGCCCTCCACCTGGTCGACCGGCTGGCAGGATGGCTGGGTATGGGGCTGGCTAACCTGATCGCCGTCCTCGACCCGGAGGTGATCGTGGTAGGAGGAGGGCTGGGCGAGGTGGGGGAGCTGCTGCTGGAGCCGGTTCGGTCGGCGACGCGCCTCGCCCTCAGCGGGGCCGCCTATCGCTCCGAGACCCCCATCGTCCCGGCGCTGCTCAGCGACCAGGCAGGCATCATCGGGGCCTCCCTTCTCGCCCGGGAGCTGATCAGGTGACGGAGGGCCCCCTGGTTCCTGATGAGGTGACTCCCTGGGAGGAGCGGGGTGCCCCCGAGCCGGAGGGGTCCTCCTGGGCGAGGGAGGCGGTGCTCGCCCTGCCCAACCTGCTCAAGCTGATCGGCCGTCTCATGAGGGACCCGAGGGTGCCGCTTCGCACCCGCGCCTTTGCGCTGGCGATCCTGGCCTACCTGGTCTCGCCCATCGACCTCATCCCGGATGCCTTACCCGTGCTCGGGCAGGCCGACGACCTCTTCCTGGCCGCTATGGCCTTGCAGCATCTCCTCAACGGTGTGGGAGAAGAGGTGGTGCGGGAGCACTGGGACGGGTCGGGGGACGTACTGGACCTGATCCGCGGCGTCCTCGACTGGGGGGCGGATG
>JALYHC010000063.1 GCA_030776765.1 Actinomycetota bacterium
CGCCCGGCGGGACCGCTCCCCTGCAGACGGGCCAGGTCCACCCCGAGATCCTTGGCCAGCTTGCGCACCACGGGGAGGGCCTGGACCCGGGGTGCTGCTTCTCTTGCTGTTGTTGGTGAAGGAGACACCTCCTGCCCAGTGGCGCTCGCCACAGGGGAGGGAAAAGGCTCCAGCTGCTCGCCCGGCTCGCCGATCACCGCCAGGACCTGGCCCACCTTCACCACGGCGCCTGCGGCGGCTCCCTGGTCGAGCAGGACTCCCGCCCGGGGGGATGGGATCTCCACCACCGCCTTGTCGGTCTCCACCTCCACCAGCGGGGCGTCCATGCGGACCTCCTCGCCGCGTTGCACCAGCCAGCGCACCACCTCCGCCTCGGTGAGGCCCTCCCCCATGTCCGGCAGCTTGAACTGATAGGCCATCAGCCCTCCAGGGTACGCCGAACGGCCCCCACGATCCGGGCGGGACCGGGCAGGTAGTGGTGCTCGGCCCGCTTGAGCGGGAAGACGATGTCCCAGCCGGTCACCCGCTCGACGGGGGCCTGCAACGAGTAGAGCGCCTTCTCCTGGATGAGGGCCACCAGCTCGCCGGTCATGCCTCCCGTCCGGGGCGCCTCTTGCACTACCACAGCCCGCCCGGTCCGCTCCACCGACCCCAGCACGGTCTCCACGTCGAGCGGGACCAGGCTGCGCAGGTCGACGACCTCCGCCGAAATTCCCTCCTCGGCCAGCAGCTCCGCAGCCCCGGCGGCCTCCCGGACCATGGCTCCGTAAGCGATCAGGCTGACGTCCCCTCCTTCGCGGACCACCTGCGCCCGGCCGATCGGCACCTGGTGGCGCCCCTCGGGGACGTCCTCTCTGATGGCCCGATAGAGCCGGATCGGCTCCAGGAAGATCACCGGGTCGGGATCCTCGATGGCCGCCAGCAGCAGACCCTTGGCGTCGCCAGGGCCGGCCGGGACCACCACCTTCAATCCGGGGGTGTGGACGTAGAGGATCTCGTTGGACTCGCTGTGGTGTTCTGCCGCCCCGATCCCCCCTCCATAGGGGATGCGGATCACCAGCGGGGCGGTGAAGCGGTGCCGGGAGCGATTGCGAATACGGGCCACGTGGCTGGCTACCTGATCAAAGGCGGGGTACGAGAACCCCATGAACTGGATCTCCGCCACCGGGCGCATACCCCCCACCGCCAGGCCGAAGGCGGTCCCCACGATCCCCGATTCGGCCAGGGGGGTGTCGACCACCCGCCGGTCCCCGTGGCGCTCCAGCAGGCCGTCGGTCACCCGAAAGACACCGCCGGTACGGCCCACGTCCTGGCCCATCACCATCACCCGCCCGTCGTCCGCCAATGCGATGTCCAGGGCCTGGTTGATGGCCTGCGCCACGTTCAGCTCCGCCATCGCTCCTCCTCCAGCAGCTGGCGCTGCTGACGACGAAGTTGGGGGGTCATCTCGGCGAACATGGCCTCGAAGATCTGCCCTGGGCCCAGGGCCGGGCGCGCCTCGGCCGCCTCCACGGCTTGCGCGACGGCGGCGCTCTCCTCCTCCTCGAGCTCCTTCTGCCAGGCCTCGTCCCAGCCCTGGTGCTCGGCGAGATAGCGGCGGACCCGCTCGAGCGGGTCGCGGCGTCGCCAGTACTCTTCCTCCTCTTCTGAGCGATAGCGCCGCGGGTCATCGGTGGTGGTGTGAGGGCCCACCCGGTAGGTGAGAGCCTCGATCAGGCTGGGCCCCTCCCCGCCTCGCGCCCGGGCCACCGCCTCCCGGGTGGCCTGGTAGACGGCGAACAGGTCGTTGCCGTCCACCAGGAGGCCCGGGAGCCCGTACGCTTCGGCCTTCTGGGCGATGGTGGCAGAGGTGGTCTGGCGCTCCCTTGGCAGCGAGATGGCGTAGCCGTTGTTCTGGCACAGGAAGACGGTAGGCGTGCAAAAGACGGCCGCGAAGTTCATGGCCTCGTGGAAGTCACCCTCGGAAGTGGCCCCGTCGCCGAAGTAGGTGATGGCGATGCGGTCCTCGCCCCGCAGTCGGGCCGCCCACGCCAGGCCCACCGCGTGGAGCATGTGCGCGCCGACAGTGATGGAAGGTGGCAGGATCGGTACGTCTGGGGGCGGCGACCCTCCTCGCTCATCGCCGGTCCGGCCCAGCAGGAGCAGCTCCCACGGGTAGCCGTGCAGCCACATGGCCGCCGCGTCCCGGTAGGTGGCCACCATCCAGTCGTCCGGCCGGAGCGAAGCGGCGCTGCCGACCTGAGCCGCCTCCTGGCCCTCCAGAGGCGCATAGGTGGCCAGGCGGCCCTGCCTCTGCAGGGCGATCCCCTTCCGGTCGTAGAGCCGAGCCGCCACCATCGCCCGGTAGAGGCGCCGTGTCTCCTCCAGGCCAAGGGGCGGCTCGGCGAGCAGCCGGCCCTCGTGGTCGAGGATCTGCAGCATCGGCCGGAGCGTAGTTGGGGCAGCCGGCCGCAGTGACGCTGCTCAGAGACCCGGTTGAACCCTGTCGTATCATCGCCGTCGCCCTGGCCGCTGGTGGTTGCGCTGCCCGATTCCCGGGGCCACTACCCCGGCTGAGGCCACCGCTCTCCCTCAAGGCGGGTGAAACCGACGCCGCTGGGGCGGGCTGCCCGGGTCGATGCGGTAGCCCATGCCGTGCACCACCACATGGTGGTGGAACCAGCACAAGGTGGTGAGGTTGTCGGGGTGGTGCGAGCCGCTCTCGGAGCGGGGCCTGATGTGGTGGGGCT
>JALYHC010000064.1 GCA_030776765.1 Actinomycetota bacterium
TGTCGCAGGCCGTGCACCGGCAGCGGCTCGACTAGAAAGAGGCAGACGTGGACCTCTTCGAACACCAAGGCAAGACACTGCTTTCCCGGCTGGGGGTCCCGGTGCCCGAGGGCCTGCTGGCCACCAGTCCCGAGGAAGCCCGGCGTGCCGCCCAGGAGCTGGGTGGCCGGATGGCCATCAAGGCTCAGGTCCAGGTGGGCGGCCGGGGCAAGGCCGGTGGTATCAAGCTGGCCCGCCATCCCCAAGAAGCCGAGGAGGCGGCAGGAGCCATCCTGGGGATGGACATCAAGGGCCACCGGGTGCGCTCCGTCTGGGTGGAGCGGGCCACCGACATCGAGGCCGAGTGGTACGCCTCGTTCACCCTGGACCGCTCCGCCAAGCGTTTCCTGGGCATGGTCAGCGCTCGGGGAGGCGTGGACATCGAGACGGTGGCCACCGAGGAGCCCGAGGCGGTTGCCAGGCTGCACATTGACCCGCTGCTGGGCCTGTCTGGCTGGCAGGCTCGCCAGCTCGTCTACCAGGCGGGGCTGGCACGCAGCGCCGCCCGGCCGGCAGCCGCCGCCTTGAACAAGCTCTACGGGGCCTTCGTCGCCCTGGACGCCGAGCTGGTGGAGGTGAACCCGCTGGTCCTGACCGCCGAGGGAGAGGTGGTGGCCCTGGATGCCAAGGTGACCATCGACGACAACGCCCTCTTTCGCCACCCCGACCTGCAGGAGCTGCGGGAGGGGCTCAGCGTCGACCCCATCGAGGGGATGGCCAAGCAGCGGGGACTCAACTTCATCAAGCTGGATGGGGAGGTGGGGATCATCGGCAACGGGGCCGGCCTGGTCATGTCCACCCTGGACGTGGTGGCGCAGGTGGGAGGCCGGGCGGCCAACTTCCTGGACGTAGGGGGCGGGGCCGGCGCCGACACCATCACCAATGCCCTGGAGGTGCTCACGCAGGACCAGGCGGTGCGCTCGGTGCTCGTCAACATCTTCGGGGGGATCACCCGCTGCGACCTGGTGGCCGGCGGCATCGAGGAGGCGCTCTCCCGCCTGGAGCTTCCCTGGCCGCTGGTGGTGCGGCTGGACGGCACCAACGCCGACCAGGGCCGCCGGATGCTGGCCGATCTCCAGTCCGAGCGACTGGTCCCCGCCGCCACCATGCGGGAGGCCGCCGGCAAGGCGGTCGAGCTGGCTAGAGGGGAGGCGGGCTAGTGGCCATCCTGATCGATGAGCAGACCCGCGTCGTCGTGCAGGGCCTCACCGGCAACGAGGGTCGTTTTCACGCCCTGCGCAACCGCGACTACGGCACCCAGGTGGTGGCCGGCACCAGCCCGGGCAAGGGCGGCCAGGACGTGGAGGGGATCCCGGTCTTCGACACCATGGCGGAGGCGGTGCAGGCCACCGATGCCAACACGGCCCTGGTCTTCGTTCCGGCCCCCGTCGCCCCCGATGCGGTCCTCGAGGCGTCGGCCTCGGGTATCCCGCTGGTGGTGTGCATCACCGAAGGCATACCCGCCCAGGACGAGGCCAAGCTCTACAACTACCTGCGGGCCACCTCCCCCACGCTGTTGATCGGTCCCAACTGCCCGGGGCTCATCTCCCCCGGCAAGGCCAACGTGGGGATCATGCCCTACGAGATCACCCTCCCCGGCTCGGTGGGAGTCGTCTCGCGCTCCGGCACCCTCACCTACCAGGCCATCCACGAGCTCACCAGCCGGGGTATCGGCCAGTCGACCTGCGTGGGCATCGGTGGCGACCCGGTCCCCGGCACGTCGTTTGTAGAGATCCTCGAGCGATTCGAGGCCGACTCCGAGACCGAGGCGGTGGTGATCATCGGCGAGATCGGGGGCAGCGAGGAGGAGCAGGCCGCCGACTACATCGCCCGGGCGGTCTCCAAGCCGGTGGTGGCCTACATCGCCGGCTTCACGGCACCGCCCGGCAAGCGCATGGGCCACGCCGGCGCCATCGTCTCCGGTTCCCAGGGGACCGCAGCCGCCAAGCAGGAGGCCCTGGAGGCGGTGGGAGTTCGGGTGGCCACCCAGCCCGGCCAGATCGGCGAGCTGATCGCCGAGGCGCTGGGGCGGTAGAGATCCCGGCTCAGGCGCCTTGAGCGCTCGCGTCCTCTCCGGCCGGGAGCCGGCTCGCTTGGTGAGGGCCGAGGTGGCGGCACGGGTGGCGGCCCTGCGCCGGCAGGGAAAAGAGGTGGGCCTGGCCAGCGTGCTGGTGGGAGACGACCGGCCCTCGCACGTCTATGTCACCGGCAAGCACCGGGCTGCCGGGGAGGTGGGCATCCGCTCCTTCGACCACCGCCTCTCCCAGGAGACGCCCCCAGGCGAAGTGGAGGCGATGGTGGAGCGCCTCAACGGGGACCCGGCCGTGGACGGCATCCTGGTCCAGCTCCCCCTGCCGCCCTCCATCGATCAAGTTCGGGTCCTGGAAGCCATCGACCCGGCCAAGGACGTGGACGGCCTTCATCCGGTCAACCTGGGCCGGCTGGTGCTGGACCGCCCCTGGTTGGTGCCCGCCACGCCGCTGGGGGTGATGGCCCTGCTCGAGCATTACCAGGTCTCGCTGGCGGGCACGGTGGCCACCGTGGTGGGGCGCTCGTTCCTGGTGGGTCGCCCGCTGGCCCTGCTGCTGGGGTCGAAGGGAGCCGATGCCACCGTCATCCAGGCCCACTCCCGCTCCCCCGACCTCGGTTCCCTCACCCGCCAGGCCGACGTCCTGGTGACCGCCGTGGGGCAGCCGGGGCTGGTGGGCGTCGAGCACGTCAAGCCGGGAGCCACCGTCATCGACGTCGGCATCACCGGGGTAAGGGATCAGCTTCGAGGAGACGTGGACTTTGAGGCGGTGGCGCAGACGGCCGGGGCGGTCACCCCCGTTCCGGGAGGAGTGGGACCGATGACGGTGGCCATGCTGCTTCGCAACACGGTGACCGCTGCCGAGCGCCGGGACCACGTCGAGCGCCGGGACCACGTCGAGCACCGGGAGCAATAGGATGGCCCCCGTGGCGACCCCCATCACCATGGGCCCCGACGGCCTGGCGGTGCCCGACGACCCGATCGTCCCCTTCATCGAGGGGGACGGCACCGGCCCCGACATCTGGCGGGCGGCCAGCACGGTCTTGGAAGCAGCCGTAGAGAAGGCCTACGGGGGGAAGCGGCGCATCTCCTGGCACGAGGTCCTGGCCGGCAAGAAGGCCTACGACCAGGTGGGCGGCTGGCTGCCGGATGAGACCGTGGAGGCCTTTCGCACCTATCTGGTGGGCATCAAGGGCCCGCTCACCACGCCGGTCGGGGGAGGGTTCCGCAGCCTCAACGTCACCCTGCGCCAGACCCTCGACCTCTACGTCTGCCTGCGCCCGGTGCGCTACTTCGGCGGGGTGCCGTCCCCGGTCAAGCGGCCCGAGCGGGTGGACATGGTGGTCTTCCGGGAGAACACCGAGGACGTCTATGCCGGCAAGGAGCTGGAGCCCCACAGCGAGGAGGCCCGGGCCCTGCTCGAGTTCCTCGAGAAGGAGTACGGCTGGGAGCTGCGGCCGGACAGCGGCCTGGGCCTCAAGCCGGTCTCCGAGTGGGGCTCCAAGCGGCTGGTGCGGGCCGCCATTCGCTACGCCCTCCAGCATGGTCGGGACTCGGTCACCCTGGTGCACAAGGGCAACATCATGAAGTTCACCGAGGGCGCCTTCCGCCGCTGGGGCTACCAGGTGGCCGAGCAGGAGTTCGGCGAGCGCACCGTCTCCTGGGAGGAGAGCGGCGGTGAGCCGGGAGAACGCCTGCTCATCAAGGACGCCATCGCCGATGCCTTCTTGCAGCAGATCCTCACCCGGGCCGAGGAGTTCGACGTCATCGCCACCACCAACCTCAACGGCGACTACGTCTCGGACGCCCTGGCCGCCCAGGTGGGGGGCATCGGCATCGCCCCGGGCGGCAACATCAACTACGAAAGCGGTCATGCCATCTTCGAGGCCACCCACGGCACGGCCCCCAAGTACGCCGGCCAGGACAAGGTCAACCCGGGATCGGTGATCCTCTCCGGCGAGCTGATGCTGCGCCACCTGGGCTGGGGGGAGGCTGCCGACCTGGTGGTGCGGTCCCTGGAAGCCACCATCGCCGATCGCATCGTCACCTACGACTTCGCCCGCCTCATGGAAGGGGCCAGCGAGGTGCGCACCTCCCAGTTCGCCGAGGCGATGGTGGAGCGGATGTAGGTCAGTCCAGCAGACCGCAACCAGCGGCCAGGGTCAGGGCCTCGACCCTGCTCGACGCCCCCATCCTCTCTTGCAGCGAATGCAGGAGGCCCATTCGCTCGGCGGCCTCCGCCAACCGGGTCCTGCGCGAACCGAGGGCCACTCCTCGCCTCAGCCGGTTCGGTCACGAAGGAACGTCGCCATCTGGCGAACGTAGGCCCGGTAGTTGTTGAGGGCGGTGGGAACGGCCTGCGCCAGGCGATCCAGGTCGATCGAGCCGTACTCATGCACCAGCAGGTTGCGAAGGCCGGCGGAGGGGGCCAGCCGCTCGGCCAGGTCGGGGGAGAAGGCACCCACTTCGGCGGCCAGGGAGAAGGACTGCCGGTAGTCCGGCGGGGCCTTTCCAGCCAAGGTGGACGCCACGTGGGTGTTGATGCTCATGGCGGTCTCCACGAGCCGGGTGACGATGCGCTCCACCCCGTACCGGGTGAGGCGCGCTCCGAGCGCAGGGCTACCGGCATCACGGCCTCCAGGTCGGCCAGCAGCTCGTCCAAGAGGTGCAGCTTGGCCTGCACGACGTGGGGGCGGAAGTCGCCGGGACTCACCGTTC
>JALYHC010000065.1 GCA_030776765.1 Actinomycetota bacterium
GCGTAGGCGCGCTCTAGAGCCTCGACCGCATCATCGGGGCGCCCGGACCACCAGGCCGCCTCGGCCAAGAGCTGGAGATCCTGTGGGGAGAGGCCGTCCTCCTGGTCGGCCTCGTTAAAGGCCTGCAGCGCCTCGCTCCAGTCCCGCCGCCGCACGGCCTGCCGGCCCGATACGAGCGTTTCGGCCATGGCGTCCACCTCAACTCGTAGGAAATCTCCCCCTCAACCATAGTTGTCGGGGCGAGAGGCGGAAGGTGCCTACGCGGAACTGGGGGCCGATGGGGCCGACCCATGGATCTCGAGTGGGAGTAGCGGGCCCATTTCCTTGCCGATCGATGGGCCCAGGTCGAGCCCCCGGCGCTTCCCCGCCCAGCGCCGAGGCCGACGCCGTGGTGCCCACCACCGGAGGGGAGCGTCCCCACCTGGTCCTCACCGTCGACCTGGAGACCCTGGAGCGAAGGGCCGGGCGGCCCTGTCAGCTCGACCGAGCCGGGGTGCTCACCCCCCAAGCGGCCCGGCGCCTGGCCTGCGATGCCTCCCTGAGCCGGGTGATCATGGCCGGGCCCACCGAGGCCCCTGGAGCTGGGGCGCACCACCCGGGTGGTCTCGCCGGCGCTTCGGCGGGCGCTGGTGCTTCGGGACCGGGGCTGCTTCTTTGCGGGCTGCGGTCGTCCCCAGCGGTGGTGTAACGCCCACCACCTTCGCCACTGGCTGGACGGGGGGGAGACCAACCTCGCCATCCTGGTGCTGCTCTGCCGCCGCCACCACCGCCTCTTCCACCAAGGCGGCTTCGGCGTGGCAGATGGTGGAGGGCAAGCCGCGCTTTGGCAGGCCCGACGGCAGCCGGCTCGGCGAGCGGTCAGCCCGCCCTGGTAGAAGGGGAGGCCTACCGGGTCCCCTACCGCCTCCCGACTAGACCCTGTCGCGCATTAGTCGGCGGAGCGAGCATTTGCCCAGCGCCAATCAGAGCGATACCTTAGATACGCTGTGTATACAGAACACAGGCGTCGATGACTCAGCAGCTACATCGCTCGGCCAAGGACGTGGCTTACGAGTACGTCAAGGGGCAGATCATTGGGCCGCACCTGCAGGAAGGGGTCTTCCTCACCGAGGGGCAGGTGGCCATGGCCCTTGGGATCAGCCGTACGCCCGTGCGGGAGGCGTTTCTGCGGCTGGAGGCGGAGAGCCTCCTCACGCTGGTCCCACAGAAGGGCGCCTTCATCCCGCCCATCTCCGATCGCGAGGTGCAAGAAGTCATGGAGACCCGCAAGGTCCTCGAGGTCTACTGCGGCCAGCGGGTGGCCCGAGCCGGCATCGACTTGAGCCGGCCGCTCTCCACCCTGTTGCGGGAGCAGGAGCAGCGCTCCGACGACGTCGAGGACTTCATCGACTGCGACCGGCGGTTTCATCATCACATCGTGAGCACCGCCGGGAACCGCCTGCTCACCAAGCTCTACGAAAGCCTCCGGGACCGCCAGCTGCGGATGGGGATCAAGGCGGTGGTAGGGGATCGGGGGCGAGCGCACCAGGTCATTGATGAGCACCGGACTATCGCCGAGGCGCTCGAGAGCGGCGACGAGGGCCTGGTGCGCCGAGCGCTGGAGGCGCACCTGGATGCCACCTTGGCCACGCTTCGAAGAGAGCGTGGGCCCCGATGACACTCGAGCTGGGCACCGCTTCGGTCCTCCGGTTCCGCCTGGCAAGGGATGAGGTCCGGTTCCCGGTGAAGAGCCTGGTGATTGCCGCCTTCACCGGGCGGGATCGGGAACAGGTGCGGCGCCACATCCGAGAGCTGGAGGAGATCGGGGTGCGAGCGCCCGACCGGGTGCCCGATTTCTACCTGTTGCCGACGACGCTGCTCACAACCGATCAGCTCATCGAGGTGGAAGGGGAGCAGACATCCGGGGAGGCGGAGCCGGTCCTCTTCCTGGGCGCCGACCGCTGGTACGTAGGGGTGGGGAGCGACCACACCGCCCGCGATCTGGAGCGGGAGAGCATCCCGGCCGCAAAGCGCGCCTGCCCCAAGGTGGTGGGCCGGGAGCTGCTGTCCTATGAGGACGTGGCAGCCGGTTGGGACCGGCTTTCCCTGCGCAGCTGGGTGGAGGTCGACGGAGAGCGGATCCCCTATCAGGAGGGGTCACTCGCCGAGCTGCTCCCGGTACCCAAGGTGCTGGAGGAGCTGGCGGAGGCCGTCGAGGTGCAGCGGGAGGGCATGGTGGTCTTCCTGGGCACCATTCCCTTGTTGGGGGGCTCGTTCGTGCCCGCGGACACCTTCACGGCAGAGATCGCCAGCCCAGATGGAGAGGTAAGGATCGCCTGCAGCTACCGAGTCAGGAGGACCGAGCGATGAGAAGCGGCAAGGACTACCTGGAGGCCCTGAAGGACGATCGCACCGTCTACGTCTACGGCGAGACGGTGGAAGATATCACCGAGCATCCGGCCTTCTCCGGGGTGGCCTCAACGGTCGCCTCGATGTACGACTTCGCCTCCGACCCCCAAAACGGCATGACCTTCCGCGCCCCAGAGACGGGCAACCCGGCCAACAAGGCGTTCATGATCCCCCGCTCCAAGGAGGACCTCGGCGAGCGGCGCCGGGCCATCTCCCGCTGGGCGGGTATCAGCAAGGGCTTCCTGGGCCGCAGCCCCGACCACGTGGCCGGCTTCCTGGCCGGGTTCGCCAGCGGGCCCAGCGTCTTCGACCGCAACGGCCGGGAGCTCGGTCGCCACGTCACTGACTTCTACCGGCGCCTGCTCGATGAGGACCTCTTCGTCACCTATGTCATCATCCCCCCGCAGGTGAGCCGGGCCACCACCGCCCATGGCTGGGAGGGGGAGCTCATCCAGGTGGGGGTGGCGGAGGAGCGCCCCGAGGGCATCGTCGTCCGGGGGTCCCAGATGCTGGGGACCAGCTCGGCGGTCTCCGACTACCTGTTCGTGAGCTGCATCAAGCCGCTGCAGCCGGAGGACTCCGACCACGCCCTGTCCTTCGTGGTGCCGATCGGCGCCCGCGGCCTGAAGCTCTACTGCCGGCGGCCCTTCGCGATGGACCAGCCCAGCCGCTTCGACTACCCGATGTCCACCCGCTTTGACGAGACTGACGCCCTGGTGGTCTTCGATGACGTCTTCGTCCCCTGGGAGGAGGTCTTCGTCTACCGGGACGTGGAGGGGATTCGGGCCCAGTTCTTCCAGACCGCCGCCCACGTGCTCGGCAACAACCAGGCGCAGGTGCGGCTGGTCAACAAGATGCAGTTCATCATCGGGGTGGCCCGCAAGATCGCCCAGGTCAACCAGATCGACGCCATCCCCTCGGTGCAGGAGAAGCTGGGCGACCTGGCTTCGCTGGCGGCCATCGTGGAGGGGATGGTGCTGGCCTCCGAGGCCACTGCGGTCGAGGACGGCTTCGGGGTGATGAAGCCCAACCCCCGCTTTCTCTATGGGGCCATGGGGCTGCAGGCCGAGACCTACCCTCGCGCCCTACACCTGCTGCGGGAGCTGGCCGGAGGCGGGGTGATGCAGCTCCCCTCCTCGTATCGGGAGCTGGTCTCGGAGGAGACCCGGGGAGACATGGAGCGCTACGTGCAGTCCCCCGGCTACCCGACGGAGGAGCGGGTCAAGCTCTTCAAGCTGGCCTGGGACCTGGTGGGCTCCGAGTTCGGCGGGCGCCACCACCAGTATGAGATGTTCTACGCCGGCGCCCCCTTCGTGGCCAAGGGCTACGCCTACCGTAACTACGGCTACGACGAGGTGGTGGCCGAGGTAGAGCAGTTCCTGGCCGGCTACGACCTCGACTCGGCGGGCGGTGGGCGATGAAGCCGGAGCTCGAGTTCTTCCCGGTGGAGGAGGTGGGGTGGACCGACGTGCCGGGGCGTGCTGAGGGGCTGTCGGAGCGGGTCCTGGCCAACGACCAGCCGGCCGGCCCGGCCACCAGAATGCTCCGCTTCGCACCCGGGACCGACACCACCCCCAACGGGGTGCAGGTTCACGACTTCTGGGAGGAGATCTACATCATCGAGGGCTCCCTCCATGACCTCTCCCTGGGCCAGACCTTCACGGCCGGCATGTACGCGTGCCGGCCGCCAGGGATGGAGCACGGACCTTGGAGGACCCAGGACGGATGCGTGACGTTCGAGGTGCGGTATCGAGCCGGTCCCTGAGTGGGCCCCAAGTGGTCAAGGAGGAGGAGAGATGACACATCGAGTGAGCAATCCGAAGCGTGCGCTGCTCGCCCTGGTGGCGGTGCTGGCGCTGGCGGCCGCCGGCTGCGCAGAGGGTGGCACGGCCGGGGGCGGTGAGGCGGGGGGAGAACCGATCCGCCTGGGGGCGGTGGTGCCATCGACCGGCCCGGTGGCCGAGTGGGGCAAGGGCAACACCGCCATCTTGGAGATGCTCGAGGAGGAGGTGAACGCCGAAGGCGGTATCGGCGGGCGGCAGCTCGAGATCATCATCTACGACTCGGCGGCCCGGCCGGAGGAGGCCGCCAACCTGGTGCGACGGCTGGCCAGCGACGACCAGGTGTTGGCCATCGTGGGCCCCTTCACATCCTCGGAGGCCGAGGTGGCCTTCCCGGTCTGCAACCAGGAAGAGATCGTCTGCACCGCCCAGGCCTCCTCGAAGCCCGGCGTGGCGGAGCAGAACCGGCCCTGGGCCTTCCGCAACACCATCGACGAGGGCACCTACCTCAACTGGGTCACCCCCATGGTGGTGAGCGAGGAGGGGATCGAGCGGGTGGCCATCGCCTACGACTCCGCCGACGCGGTGGGGACGGCCATCGGCACGGCCATCATGCCGGCGGTCTTCTCCGAGGCGGGGCTGGAGGTCATCAACGAGGCGAACCCCATCACCTTCAAGACCGAGGACGTCGACGTGCAGGCACAGGTCACCAGCCTCTCCGGGCTGGACGCCGGCGCACTGGGGATCGGCGCCTTCTACAACGGAGCGGTGAAGATCATCCAGGAGATGACCCGTCAGGGGATGAACATGCCCATCCTGGGCGGCTCGCCCTTGGTGTCCAGCTCCATCCTCCAGCCGGCCCCGGAGATCCCCATCTACGCCGCCGGCACCTACTTCGTCGGGCTGGAGGCGGCCGAGGAGTGGACCGAGCGGGCCGAGCAGGCCTACGAGGACAACGGCCTCCCCGGAGACCCACTCATGTTCGACCTGCAGACCTACGAGATCGGACGGATGTACATCGACGCCATCCTGGAGCAGGGCCTGGAAGCCGAGGGGACCGACCTGGCGGAGGCCCGGACGGCCATCCGGGAGTTCATGGAGGGCCTGGAGAACTATCCGGGGGTGACGGGGAAGATCTCCTTCAAGGAGACAGGCGACGCCGTCCGGGACTTCTTCGTCATCCGCGGCCTGGAAGGTGGCTGGGAGGAGCTCGAGCAGGTGCCCATCGAGGAGCAGGAGCAATAGCCGGTTCCTCCTAGCCTGGTGAAGCGATGCTGTTGCTGGCCCAGCAGGTGGTGAACGGCCTCTTCCTGGGGGCCGTCTTCACGCTGGTGGCGCTGGCCTTCTCCCTCAACATGGGCATCCTGGGGGTGTTGAACATCGCCATCGCCGAGCTGTTCATGTTCGGCGGCTTCATCGGCCTGGCCCTCCTCGAGCGGGGCCTCCCCCTGCCGCTGGTGTTGGGGACGGCCATGGTGGTGGCCGGCCTGCTCTCCCTGCTGCTGGAGCGGGTGGGGTACCAGCCGGTCGACAAGGATGACCCGACCGTCACCCTGCTCACCACCATCGGCTTCGGGCTCATCCTTCAGAACGTGGCCATCAACGTGTGGGGCAGCGAGCCATCGTTCTTCCCGAGTCGGCTCTTCTCGGAGAGGGCCTCGCTGGGCCCGCTGCGGGTGTCGGCCGTCCAGGGGGTGAGCGTGCTGGTGACCGTGCTGCTGGTGGTGGTCCTTTGGTACCTGGTGTCCCGCACCCGCTTGGGGAGGGGGCTGCGGGCGGTGGCCGAGAACCGGGAGGCGGCGGTCCTTCTCGGGGTGCGGGTGTTGCGGGTGGAGGTGGCCACCTTCGTGGCGGCCGGGTTGCTGGCCGGGGGAGCGGGGGTGCTGCTGGGCCTCAACTACGGCGTCATCTCGCCGGAGTTCGGCATCGAGATCGGGATCAGCGGCATCGCCGCCATGATTCTCGGCGGGGTGCGCAACATCTGGGGCGCCTTGGTGGCCGGCCCCGTCCTGGGGCTGGCCTCGGTGCTGAGCGCCGCCTACCTGGGGGCCGGGTTCCAGGACATGGTGGTCTTCGGCCTGCTCATCCTCACCCTGCTGGTGCGGCCGCAGGGGCTCCTCGGGCGGCGGGACCCGACGGCCGGAAGGGTCTGAGGTGTCCACCTACGAGCTCGGTCTGCTCGTGCAGATCGCCATCAACGCCCTGATGGGCATGAGCGCCTTCGTGGTGCTGGCCACCGGGCAGCTCACCCTGGGCAATGCCGGCTTCATGGCCATCGGCGCCTACGGCGCCTCCTATGCCACCGTGAAGCTGGGCCTGCCGCTGTGGCTGGGGATCCCGGCCGGGGCGCTGGCGGCGGCGGTCGTCGGGCTGGCGGTGGGGTTCCCCGCCCTGCGGCTGCGGGGCATCTACCTGGCCATGGCCACCTTCGGCTTCGGGCTGGTCATCGAGTCGTTCTTCTTGGTCTTTCCCCCCACCGGAGGGGCCCGGGGCTACTTCGGGATGCCGGGCATCGAGATCAGCGCGGTGCTGCTCTGGAGCTCGCTCGCCCTGGTCCCCGTCTACCTCCTCTACCGGTCGGACGCCTGGCTGGCCTTCCGGGCCACCGACGACGACGAGTACGCCGCAGATCTGACCGGCCTCGACACCACCCGCCTCAAGGTGGCGTCCTTCACCATCGGTGGGGCGCTGGCGGGCCTGGCGGGGACGCTCTACGCCCACTGGTTCGTGTACATCGAGCCGCGATCCTTCGACTTCCTGGTGTCGATCTTCGCGGTGCTCTTCGTGGTGCTGGGGGGCCGGCACTCCTTTTGGGGGCCGCTCCTGGGGGCGGCCGGCCTCACCCTGCTGCCCGAGCTGGCCCGGCCCCTCCAGCAGTGGCGCCCGGCCTTCATCGGGGGCCTCCTCATCCTCATTCTGGTGTTCCGCCCCGGGGGGCTGGTGGGAGGACGCACCCGGTGGCTGGAGCCGATTCGCTCCCTGACGGGACGGGCGTGATCGACCATTCGCTCCTGCGGGTGGAGGGCGTGGACGTGCACTTCGGGGGCGTGACGGCGCTGGAGGAGGTGAGCCTGGGCGTGGAGGAGGGAGAGATCGTGGGCCTCATCGGCCCCAATGGAGCGGGAAAGACCACCCTCATCAACGTGGTCACCGGGGTGTACCGCCCCCAGCGCGGCTCCATCGAGTACCGAGGTAGGCAGGTGGCCGGGATGGCACCCCACCGCATCGTGGCGATGGGGATCGGACGGACCTTCCAGAACATCCGCCTCTTCAACGGGCTCAGCGTGGTGGAGCACCTGCTGGTGGCCCAGGGGGCCGGCGCATCGGTGTGGCGGCTGGCCGCCCGCCACAGCCGGCGAAGCCCGCTCGACGGGGCGGAGACGGTGCTCGGCTCCCTCGAGGACACTTTGGGCGCCTTCGGCTTGTGGGAGCGGCGGCACCACCCGGCGACCCAGCTCCCGTACGGCTCGCAGCGCCATTTGGAGATCGCCCGGGCCCTGGCTACCCGCCCCGAGCTGCTGCTGCTCGACGAGCCTACCGCCGGGATGACCGAGGGCGAGGCGGCCGGGGTGGGCGAGCTGATCCGCAGGATCCAGGCCGCCGGGGTGGGCATCCTGCTCATCGAGCACAACATCCCCTTCGTGAGCGCCGTATGCGACTCGGTCACCGTCCTCAACTTCGGCCGCAAGATCGCCCAGGGCTCCCCGGAGGAGATCAAGCAGGACCGCCGGGTGCTGGAGGCCTACCTGGGGGAGGACGGATGACCTTCCTCGAGGTCCGCCACGTGGTGGCCGCCTACGGAAGGATTCGGGCCCTGCACGGGGTCTCGCTGGAGGTGGGGGCGGGAGAGATGACCGCCCTCATCGGGGCCAACGGGGCCGGGAAGAGCACCCTGCTCAAGGTCATCGTCGGAGCCCTTGCCCCGCTTGACGGGCGTGTGCACTTCGACGGGCGAGACGTTACCGGCTGGCCGGCCCACCGCAGGGTGCGGGCGGGTCTGGTGCTGGTCCCGGAGGGAAGGGCCATCATCCACTCGATGAGGGTGGAGGAAAATCTCCTCCTGGGAGAGGACGCCTCGGGGAGCCCAGGCCAGCTGGACCAGGTGTACGAGCGCTTCCCGATCCTCGGCGAGCGCCGCCACCTGCCGGCCGGGCTGCTGAGCGGGGGTGAGCAGCAGATGCTGGCCATTGCCCGGGCCCTTCTGGGCGACCCCCGGGTGCTCATGCTGGACGAACCCTCCCTGGGCCTGGCCCCCATCATCGCCCGGCAGATCTTCCAGCTCCTCTCCCAGCTTCGCGATGAGGGGATGACCGTCCTGCTCGTGGAGCAGAACGCTCGCCAGGCCCTGCGCATCGCCGACCGCTGCTATGTCTTGGAGAGCGGCCGCATCGCCGCCGAGGGTGAGGCGGCCCTGCTGCGGGAGGACCCCCAGGTGCAGGCCTCCTACCTGGGAGGTACCACTCGCGTGACCGGCCCGAGAGGAAGGAGCTGATCGCCATGCCCGACCGGTCTGCCAAGCCGCACGCGGTCGAACCGCGTGCCATGCGAAACACCATGGGTGGCTTCGCCACCGGTGTGGCCATAGTCATGACCAAGGTGGCTGAGGAGCTGCACGGGATGACGGTCAACTCGCTGACTTCGGTGTCGCTCGAGCCGCCGCTTCTTTTGGTGTGCTTCACGCGAGGCAGCCGGACCGCCGAGGCGGTGCAGCAGCGGGGGGCCTTCGTGGTCAACCTGCTCAACCACCGACAGGAGCCGCTTTCCGACCGCTTCGCCAAGCCCAGCGAGGACCACTTCGAGGGGGTGCAGGTCGAGCTCAACGAGCTGGGGCTCCCCGTGCTTCCCGGAGGTCTCGGGCACCTGGTGTGCGAGGTGGAGGATATGCACCCGGGCGGGGACCACGTCATCGCGGTGGCCCGGGTGCTTCGCTGCGAGTCACGCCAGGGGAACCCGCTCATCTTCTATCGCGGGAAGTATCACACGGTGAGCGGCCCGGGACGCCAGGCGCAGCTCCAGTGGTACTGGTAGGCCGGTGAGGCTGGAGCCGCTCTTCCGAAGCGCCATGCGCTACGGGGAGCCGCCCCTCCGCATCGAGCCCTTCGGCGGCCGGGAGGGGGCTGCCTACGGGACGGGGGAGGGCCGAGTCGACGGGGAGCGGCTGGCCGGGACGGTCCGCTGGTCCAACTGGCCCCGGCGCCGCAACGACGGCGTGTGGATTCCCAACATCACCGGTGTCATCGATACCGACGATGGGGCGGGGGTGCTCTTTTCCTTCGCCGGTGGCTACTCGGTGGTGGAGGAGACCCGTGGATGCCGCCACCAGGGCATCGTCTGCCCGGCCACCTTCCTCACCGAGGACGAGGGGTACGGGTGGCTCAACTGCCTTTTCGCCGTTGTGGAGGGGATCATCGACATGGAGACGGGCGAGATCCTCTGGCAGGCTTACCAATGCCTGCCGGAGGTGCCGGGAGGTAGGTGAGAGCGATCTGGCCGTCGCCGAGGGAATGCCGCCGCCTCCGGGTGGTGTTCGGAGGGAGAGCCAACCTGGAGGTTTGCCGATGGCAGGCACGGCGACGACCACTTATCCCGTCAAGGGCCCGGGGGTGGACCCGGACCACTATGGGGTGGTGATCGAGCACTCTCCCAAGCGAGTGCGGGTGGTCTTCGGGGGTGAGGTGGTGGCCGACAGCAGGGGGGTGCAGCTGATGCACGAGACGAGCCACCCGCCCGTCTACTACTTCCCCATCGGGGACGTGCGCATGGACCTCCTCGAGCCATCGGACAAGAGCAGCACCTGCCCCTGGAAGGGGGAGGCCCGCTACTGGTCGGTGCGAGTGGGGGAACGGGTGGCCGAGGACGCCGCCTGGAACTACTCAGAGCCGGTGGAGGGCTGCCCGGACATCTCCGGGCTGGTGGCCTTCTACTGGCACAAGATGGACGCCTGGTACGAGGAAGACGAGCAGGTTTACGTCCATCCCCGCGACCCCTACACCCGCATCGACGTGCTGGAGAGCTCGCGGCACGTGGAGGTGGTGGTGGACGGGGTGACGGTGGCCGACTCCCACCGGCCCCGCATCCTGTTCGAGACCGGCCTCCCGCCCCGCTACTACCTGCCCACCATCGACGTGCGCATGGAGCTGTTACGGCCCAGCCAGAAGCAGACCGCCTGCCCCTACAAGGGCTGGGCGAAGTACTGGTCGGTGGATGCCGGCGGGCGGGTGCACGAGGACCTGGCCTGGAGCTATCCCACCAGCCACCCCGAGGCCGACAAGGTGGCCGGCCTGGTGGCCTTCTTCAACGAGCGGGTGGACCTCTACTTGGACGGAGAGCAGCAAGAGCGCCTGGAGACGGCCTGGTCCCGCCGACGCCGGTAGTGGCCCGAGCCATCGTCTTCGACGTCAACGAGACCCTCCTCGACCTTGGGGCATTGGACGGGCCCTTTGAGGAGGCCTTCGGCGACGCCAGGTGGCGGCGGGAGTGGTTCGGGCAGGTGCTGCGCCTGGCGCTGGTGCTCACCGTCACCGAGGCGTACCGGGACTTCAGCGTGGTGGCGGGAGCCGCCTTGGAGATGACCGCCCAGGTGGCTGGGATCTCCCTCGGGGAGGACCGGCGAAAGGAGATCCTGGCCGGCGTGCGCCGCCTCCCCCCTCATCCCGAGGTGCCGGAGTCGCTGGATCGACTTCGTTCCGCTGGCCTGCGGCTGGCCACCCTGACCAACTCCCCTCCCGCCACGGTGGAGGCACAGCTGGAGAACTCCGGGCTGCGCGGGTTCTTCGAGCGATCGCTGTCGGTGGACGAGGTGGGCCGCTTCAAGCCTCACCGTGAGGTGTACCACCACGCGGTCCGGGAGCTGGGCGTGCAGCCTTCTGGGATGCGGCTGGTGGCCGCCCACAACTGGGACGTCACCGGAGCCATCCGCGCAGGCTGCGCGGCGGTCTTCGTGGCCCGTCCCGGGATGGTGCTGGGCCCCCTGGACGAGAGGCCCGACATCGTGGGAGGGGACCTGTCGGAGGTGGCCGATCGCATCCTCGCCGCGGAAGCGGGGTAAGGGGCTCCCCCTCCCGCTTGCGGAGGTGATTACCGGGAGGGAGCAGGGCCTTGGTCTCCCCCTCCTGCTTGCGGAAGGGGGCCGGAGCCAAGAAAAGGAACGGCAGGTCTGATTCACCCTATCGTCAAGCGCGCTGATAGTTAGGCTGCACCCATGGCGGAGTGGGAGGGTTGGGCGTTGGATCGGGCGGTGCTCGCCTTCAGTGCCCTGATGTATGCGGGGATCTGGGTGCAGGTGTCCCTCTTCCACTGGGCCGGTGGCTTCAAGAAGCTGGCCATGTGGGGGCCGGTTCTCGCCACGCCGCTCATCATTGGCGGCATGGTCGCCGGCGTGGTGACGAGGGCGGGCGCTTGGGGGTGGGTAGCAGCCATCCTTCTTGCGCTCGGGGTCCTCGACGGGTTGATCGGGCTCTACTACCACCTCCGCGGAGTGGTGTCCCAGATCGGCGGGTTCTCGATGCGGAACCTGCTGAGCGGACCGCCGCCGGTCCTACCGCTCGCCTACGCGCTGATCGGGGTGTTGGGTCTGGGAGGGCTTCTCTGGAATGCGTGAGGCTCGCTTTCCCACACTGGACGAATTCTTCCAACGACTGAAGGCACGTGATGTCGAGCCTGACCTCCGCGAGGAGTTGGCCCGCCGGCTGAAGCGCGAGGAGGGATCGGTCAGGCGCGTGGGAAACGAGGCCACCGTGGTGGCCGTTGCGCAACGCCTGATCCCAGGGGGCGTGCCGGCCAAGGCTCTGGCGGTGTTCCTCGACGAGGTCTTCGACAAGCAGCTTGGACGGGCCGATGACAAGGAAGGGTTGATGCCGCGCGCCGAGCTGATTCCGGCCGGTTTCGGGCTCCTCGACCAAGAAGCGCAGAAGCGACATGGCAAGAGGTTCCCGGAGCTTTCCGGCCAGGAGCAGGACAAACTGCTAGCGGAGGCGGAGAGGGGGAACCTCCAAGGTCCAGAAAGGTTTGAGTCCTCCACCTGGTTCAAGCGAATGCGGGGCTTCCTCCTGCTGGGCTACGGGTCGGATCCGCGCGGGATGGTCCAGATGGGTTTCCCGGGACCGTCCTACAAGCCGGGACACATCTGGCTCGATCGACAGGAAGTCAAGGCGCGCGTGGAGCGCAAGCCGGGGTACCTCAAGCTGTGAAGCCGCTCGAGCTGGGCGTCGGGCCCAAGAATATGCGTCGCTACCAAGGGCCGGTGGACGCCTGCATCATCGGCTGTGGCGCGGGCGGATCCGTGCTTGCCAAGGAGCTCTCGGAGGCGGGTTGGCGCGTCGTGGTGCTCGAGGCCGGCAGCTGGTTATCCACCGATCGCGACTTCCGACAGGACGAGGTCGAGATGCTGGGAAAGTTCGACTGGGACGATCGCCGCTGGCTCGCCGGTGAGGAAGAGCTCGAACTCGGACACCGACGCGACGGCCGCGGCGTGGGGGGAGGAACGCTTCACTTTGGCGGCGTGGCGTTGCGGATGTGGCCGGAGGACTTCGAGCGCAAGACGCGTGACGGTGTTGGCGAGGACTGGCCGATCTCCTACCGAGAGCTTGAGCTCTATTACGACCTCGTCGAGAAGGAGATGGCACTGTCAGGCCCCGAGACGATGCCCTGGGGTCCCAAACGCTACGCCTACCCTCAGCCGCCTCATCAGATGACGGCGCGTGACATGCTCGTGGCCCAGGGCATGAGCAAGCTCGGCATTCGCTGGGTCCCGACGCCGCTTGCGATTCTCACCGGCGAGCACGAGGGGCGTTCTCCCTGCATGAATTACGGCTACTGCCAGTGGGGCTGCAAGAGCCGCGCCAAGACCTCGGTGCACCTCAACTACGTCCCCAAGGCGGTACTCGCCGGTGCGGAGATACGGACAGAGGCGCGTGCGGTGCAGATCCAAGCCGAAAGGTCCGGCAAGATCAGGGGGGTCGTCTACGTCCAGGACGGAAAGGCAAAGCGCCAAGAGGCAGACGTCTACGTCCTATCGGCGTTCTGCATCGAGAACCCCCGACTCTTGCTCCATTCCGCCAACGCACAGTTCCCCGATGGGCTTGCGAATTCATCCGGCAGCGTGGGCAGGTACCTGCTCGCCCACATAGCAGACAGCCACTTCGGGCGTTTCGAGGAGCCTGTACACATGTGGTCCACCGCGCCAGGAACATTGCTGTCTCAGGAGTATTACGGGACCAAGGAGGGCAACAGCTTCACCGGCGGCTGGAGCTGGATGACCGGGAACCTGTACCCTGGTGAATTTGCGACTACGTTGGTGAAGTCCAGCGAAGGCTACTGGGGCGACAAGCTCATCAAGTATCTGGAGCAATACCCCAACTTCGTACTGCTCGGAACGGAAGGAGAGTGCCTTCCTTACGAAGACAACCGGGTCGAACTCTCCGGAGAGAAAGACGAGTTCGGCGTCCCTCGTCCCAAGGTGACGTTCAACTACGGGACCAACGAGCGAAACATGCGGGATGAGATTCACCGCCTCACCCGCCACATCCTCGAGGCGGCGGGTGCGGACGAAGTCCTGATCAGCGAAGGCAACGACCACACGATGGGCGGATGCCGTATGGGAAACGACCTGGCTAGCTCAGTGGTAGACCGGCACCTGAAGACCCACGATCACCCGAATCTCTACATCTGCGATGCAAGCGTGTTCGTGACGCCTGGAGGAGCGCAACCGTCGCAGACGATCATGGCCCTCGCTACCCGGCTCGCTGAGCACTTGACGGGCAAGCCTGCGGCGCGGCGGGCGCGTGAGAAACAAAGGCTGGCGGTGTGATCAGGACCTTGATCAATCTCATGCGCGGTTTTCGCGGTCACCCCGCTCATCCTCCTCTTACGGATGCCTCGATCGGGTCCTACACAGCCGGGACGGTGGCTGCTCTTCTGGGATGGGTCGGGCTCGAGGAGGAGGCCATGGCAAAGGCGGCCTTCGTGGCGGTGGTTGTAGGGTTGGTGATATCGATTGCCACCATTGTCACCGGATTCACCGACTATTTGCGCATCCGTAGAGGGACCGAGCTCTGGAACACAGCCACTGTTCACTGGATCGTCATGGCTTTCGCCAACGCGGCGTTTATCGTGGCTGCTGCGCTACTTGAAGGTGGCTTCACCGCCTCAGAGGTGACTACAGCAGCCGCGCTGACAACGCTGGCAGCGTTCCTTCTTCTGCTGCTTGGTGGCTGGATCGGAGGAGCCATCACGTTCGTCTACGGCATGCGGGTCATCAGTGAGGTCGACAAGCCTGCCCGTGATGCGATCCTGAAACCCGAGTTTCCGCCCGACTAGGCCGGCGCCTGGAGCTCACTGCCCAGGTGGAGGCGCTGACGCCCAGGGTGCAGGCCCTGGCCGACGCGCAGTCCCGCCCTCCTGACCAGCTCAACCGGCGACGGCCAGCCTCCGGGCCCGCCGGTCCACCTCGGATCGGGCCTGCTGTTGGTCGACGGTCAGGCAGCGGCCCTGGCGCACCACCTGGTGGCCGCCTACCCATACGTCGCTCACCAATCGGCTGGACGCCGACCAGACCAGATGTGAGACCAGGTCGTCCTCCTCCACCTGGGGGACGAAGGCCGAGTCGTCCGTCCGCACCAGCACCATGTCCGCCCACCGGCCCGGCTCCAGGGCACCAATGTCCTGGCGGCCCAGCGCTTCCGCCCCGCCCCGGGTGGCCAGGGTGAGGGCCTGGGCGGCGGAGACCAGAGTGGGGTCTTCGCCTCGCAAGCGGGCCAGCAGAGGGGCCAGGCGCATCTCCTCCCACAGGTCGAGGTCGTTGTTGGAGGCCGGGCCGTCGGTGCCCAGCCCCACCCGCAGGCCCAGCTCCAGCATGTCGGCCAGGCGGGCGATGCCGGAGGCCAGCTTGGCGTTGCTCTGCGGGCAGTGGGCCACGCCCAGGTCGTGCTCCTGGTAGATCCTCAGGTCCTCCTCGGTGAGCCAGACGCTGTGGGCGGCCAGCACTCTCCCTTCCAGGAAGCCCAGGTCGGCCAGGAAGGCGGGGACCGTCTTGCCATGCTCCTCTTCCAGGGGCCGGCCCTCTTCCCGAGTCTCGGCGATGTGGGTGTGGATGAGGGCCCGCCGATCCTGAGCGGCCTCCGCCACCGCCTCCAGCCCCTCGGGCGGGATCGTGTACGCGGAGTGGGCGCCGAAGCCCACCTCCACCAGGTGATGGTGGCCGGCGTGGCGGTCGTGGAAGTCGACCACCCGCTCCAGCATCTCCTTCCAGGTGAAGATCCCCGGTACCTCAAGGATGCCGGGGGTGATCAAGGAACGAAAACCGGCAGCGAGCACTGCCTGTAACTGGGCCTCCTCGAAGAAGTACATCTCGCAGGAGGTGGTCACCCCGAACCGCAGGAGCTCGGAGCAGGCGAGGGCCATCCCCCAGTAGACGTCCTCGTCCGTGAGCCGGGCCTCGCGGGGCCAGAGCACCTCGCGCAGGAAGCGGTCGAGGGCGATGTCCTCCGCCGCCCCACGAAAAAGGGTCATGGCCGAGTGGCAGTGGGTGTTGATCAGGCCGGGCATCAGCAGGCCGGCAAGCATCTGCTCCCCGCCTTCGGCGGGCGGAGCCTGCTCGGCAGGTCCCACCCAGGTGATGCGCCCCACCCCGTCCACGTCCACCACGCCGGGGCGGTGGACGTCGAAGGCCCGGTTGCAGGTGACCAGCGCCTCTGCCCGGTACCGGGTCACGTGCCCCCCTGGGAGAAGAAGCGGGGGAGGTAGTTCATTGTGGCGCCTCCCAGCCGGACAGGAAGCGCTGCTGCTCTCCGCTCAGGCGGTCGATCTCCAGGCCCAGCGAGGCCAGCTTGTCGCGGGCGATCTGGTCGTCGATCTCCCCCGGCAGCAGGTGGACCCCGGGCTCCATCTCCTCGGCGTGCAGCAGCAGGTGGCGTGCCCCCAGGGCCTGCACCGAGAAGGACAGGTCCATGATCTCCACCGGGTGTCCCTCCCCGGCGGAGAGGTTGACCACCTTGCCGTCCCCGATGACGAAGATGCTGTGGTCCTCGTCCAAGAGGAACTCGGCCACGTGGGGGCGCACGCGGCGCTCCTCCAGGGCTCGGGCCCTCAGCTTGTCCATGTCGAACTCGTCATCCACCCCGCCGGCGTTGGCGAGCAGCGTGCCGTCACCCAAGAGCTCGATTTGCTCCTGACCGAGGGCCTCCCGGCACCCCGTGGCGGTGATCACCAGGTTGGCCCTTCGGCAGGCCTGGGCGACGGCGGCCACCTCGAAGCCGTCGTTGTAGGCCTCCAGGGCGGCGAAGGGGTCCACCTCGGCGATGGTCACCCGGGCCCCCTTGCCCCGGGCGCGGCTGGCGATGCCCCGGCCCACCCAGCCGTAGCCCACCACCAGCACCTCCTTGCCGGCCAGAAGCAGGTTGGTGGCGTCCTGGATGGCCTGCAGCACCGACTGCCCGGATCCGTAGCGGTTGTCGTAGTAGTGCTTGCAGTTGGCGTCGTTGGCGGCGATGCAGGGAACTGCCAGCACCCCCTCCCGCTCCATGGCTCGCAGGGCGGTGACCCCCGAAGTGGTCAGCTCGGTCGCCCCCCGCAGCTCCTCCAGCGCGTGGCGGTGGCTGGTGTGCGCCATGCGGATCAGCTCGGCCCGGTCGTCGATCACCACCTCCGGACGCCGCGCCAGCACTTGGGCGTAGAAGTGGCGTTCCTGCTCTGGAGAGGCGTCACTGCGGGCGAAGACCTCCACCCCGCGGTCGGCCAGGGCGGCGGCCACGTCGTCCTTGGTGAAAGCAGCCGGGCAGGCCAGCGCCACCTCGGCCCCCGCCTCGGCCAGCACCTGGGCCAGGTAGGCGGTCTTCGGCTCGAGCGGGAGGATCACCCCCATGCGGCGGCCCTTGACCACCTCCTCATCCCGGAAGCGCTCCCGCACCCGGTTGAGCACCGGGGACCACGTGGCGGCCCAGTCGATCTTGTGGCTCCCCTGCGGTGCCAGGTCCGGGTCGAGCAGCGCAGAGGTCATCTCAGGCCTGCCATTGGCGGAGGAACTCCTCCTGGGCGGGGGTGAGGGAGTCGAGCTCGATGCCCAGCGTGGCCAGCTTGGTGCGGGCGATCTCCCGGTCCAGCTCCTCCGGGAAGCGGTGAACGCCGGGGGGCAGGTCGGCCGACGCCAGGTGGTGGACGGCCAGCGCCTGCACCGAGAAAGACAGGTCCATGATCTCCACCGGGTGGCCGTCGGCCCCGGCGATGTTGACCAGCCGGCCTCCCGCCAGCAGGTACACCCTCCTCCCGCCGGGGAGCAGGTAGCGGGTGACGCCGGGCCGCATCTCCTCCGCCTGCTCGGCCGCCTGGTGAAGGGCCGGCACGTCGATCTCCCGGTCGTGGTGGCCGGCGTTGGCCAGGACGGCGCCATCCTTCAGGTGGGGGAGCGCCTCCCGCCCGATCACCCCCAGGCCCCCGGTGCCGCTGATCACCACGTCGGCCTGGGGGAGGGCCTCGGCCAGGCGGGCCACCCGGTAGCCGTCCATGTGGGCCTCCAGGGCCTTGACCGGGTCCACCTCCACCACCGTCACCCGCGTCCCCATCCCCTCGGCGTAGCGGGCCAGGCCCTTGCCCACCCAGCCGTAGCCCACCACGCACACCCGACGCATGGAAGCGGCCAGGTTGGTGAGCCCGAAGACGGCCGCCAGGGTGGACTGGCCGGTGCCGTAGCGGTTGTCGAAGAGATGCTTGCACCAGGCGTCGTTGGCGGCGATGGCCGGAAAGCCCAAGCGCCCCTCGGCCTCCATGGCCCGCAGGCGCACCACCCCGGTGGTGGTCTCCTCGGTGACCCCCCGCAGGGTATCGGCCGACTGGGGGCGATGGCGGAGGATCCGGGAGGTGAGCTCGGCTCCGTCGTCGACCACCAGCTCGGGGGCGCGGTCGGCAACCGCCAGCAGGTCCTCCTCGAACTGCTCGGGAGGAGAGTCATGGGTGGCGTGGACCTCCAGGCCGCGCTCGACCAGGGCGGCGCAGACCTCGTCCTTGGTGGAGGCCGGGTTGCTGCCCGCCACCACCACCTCGGCGCCCGCCTCACCCAGCAGGGTGGCCAGGTAGGCGGTCTTCGCCTCCAGGTGCACCACCACCGCCACCCGGCGGCCCTTGAGCGCCCCGTCCGAGAGCCGGTCGCGAGCCAGGCGATTGAGGACCGGTGAGTGGCGCGCCGCCCACTCGATGAGCCGCTCTCCCTCCCGTGCCAGGGAAGGGTCGGCGATGCGGGAGCGGCCCTCGGCCATGGCCTCAGGTTACCGATGGCGGGCCTGCCGGCGCCCCTGCACCGGTACCATTCGGCGGATGGAGATGTACCACTTCGTCACCCGATGGGTGATTCCCGCCCCTATCGAGCTGGTCTGGGAGGAGATCGTCGACGCCCAATCGTGGCCCGCCTGGACCCCCGGCTTCAAGAAGGTCCAGCTACACGGCCCTGCCCCCGTGCTGGAGCCCGACGCCGTGGCCGACTGTCAGGTGCGAGGTGCCTTGCCTTACACGCTGCGCTTCTCCTTCCAAGTGGTGGGCTTCCAGCCTCCCCGCCTGCTGGAGATCCGGGCCTGGGGCGACCTGGTGGGCACCGGCAAGTGGGACCTGGAGCCGCATCCACAAGGCACCGCCGGGACCTACTACTGGGACGTGGGCACCTCGAGGCCCATCCTCAACCTGGCCGCCAAGCTGCCCTTCGCCAAGGCGATGATGGCTCGCAACCACGACGAGGTGATGAAGGACGCCCACAGGGGCCTGGTCGCCCGGGTGCAGGCCAGGCGACCTGCGGCCGGAGAGGGATGACCCGCCCGGCCTCCCGGATGGCCTGGACCTCCTGGGCGCTAGCCTCGGCCCTGGCGGCCGCCGGGCTGGTGCTCCTCGTCGCCTTCAACAGGGTGGCGCTTTCCCCCAGCGCCATCGTCGCCTTCACCTTCCCCACCCTGGGGGCAATGATCGCCTCCCGTCATCCCCGCAACCCCATCGGGTGGCTGTTCAGTGTGGCGGGCCTGTCGGCCGGCCTCATGCTCTTCTCCAGGCAATACGCGGTGTTCGGTTTGATGGAGGCTCCGGGCTCGGTGCCCGGGGCGACTGCCGCCGCCTGGGTCTCCTCATGGGCATGGATCCCGGCGCTGGGCCTGGTGGGGACCCTGTGCCTCCTCCTCTTTCCGGATGGGCGGGTGCCCGGGAAGCGATGGTGGCCGGTGCTGTGGGCGGTGGTGGTCGGCTTGGCCCTGTTCCTGCTGGGAACCGCCCTGCAACCGTGGGGAGGCGAGGCCGGGGCCGCTCCGGCCGCAGGGCTCCCTTCCCTCCTGTCCTTCGCTCTGACGCTCACCCCCTGGGAGGAGGTGGCCTACCCCATCGGCAACCCGCTGGGCGTCAAGGGAGCCGAGGCGGCTCTCGACATGTTGACGGCCATCGGAGGCGTCCTGATGCTGGCAGGCTTCATCGGCAGCGTGGCCTCCCTGATCGTCCGCTACCGCAAGGCCCGTCGGCTGGAGCGACAGCAGCTCAAGGTGGTGGCCTATGCGGCAGGACTGGTGGGGGTGCTCTACCTGGCCACCGGCTGGCGGGGCGTTGCCGACCTGGTCACCGGCCTGAGCGTCTCGGTGCTGGCGGTGGCCATCGCCGTGGCCATCCTGCGACACCACCTGCTCGACATCGACCTGGTCATCAACCGCACGCTGGTCTACGGCGCCCTCACCGCCGCACTTGGGGCGGTGTATGTGGTGGGAGTGGTGGTCCTGGGCAGCATCGTGCGGGCGTTGGTGGGGCAGGGGAGCAACCAGGTGGTGGTGGCAGCTTCCACCTTGCTGGTGGCGGCGCTCTTCCAGCCGCTCCGGGGTGCTATCCAGGCCGAGGTGGACCGGCGGTTCTATCGCCACCGCTACGACGCCGCCCGCACCCTGGAGGCCTTCTCCGCCCGCCTACGTCAGGAGGTGGACCTCGACACGCTGAGTGCCGACCTGCTGTCGGTGGTACAGGAGACGCTGGAGCCCACCCGAATGTCTTTGTGGCTGCGACCTTCCGCGCCGCCAGGCGGCCGGGTAACGGTCAGGCCTCCGGCCGTTCCCTGATCTCGTAGACCCTGATGGGGCGCTGCACGCCCTTGAGGCTGATCTGCTCGATCTCGGTGGCCTCCACCCGGTCGCGCACCGCCGCCAGGGTGCGCTCGCTGACCAGCACCTGGCCCGGCCCGGCCCGCTCGGACAGCCGGGACGCCACGTTGACGTGGTTGCCCACCACGGTGTACTCGCTGCGAGCGGGGGACCCCACGTTGCCCACCGTCACGTAGCCGGTGCTGATCCCCATGCCCACCGCCAGGGTCTCTCGGTACTGAGCCGACCAGTGCTGCTGGAGGTCCTCGAGGGCGTGGCCCATCTCGAAAGCCATGTTCACCGCCCGCTGGGCGTGGTCCTCGAAGGGGATGGGGTCGCCGAAGAAGACCATGATCCCGTCGCCCAGGTACTTGTCCAGCGTCCCCTCGTACTTGAAGACCACTTCGGTCATCTTGGTGAGGTAGGCGTTGAGGGCGTCCACCAGCTCCTCCGGCTCCATCCACTCCGACATCTCGGTGAAGCCGCGGATGTCGGAGAAGAAGATGGTCAGGTTGCGCCGGGTGGAGACCATGCTGATCTCGGCGTTGCCGCCCAGCACCGCGTCGGCCACCTGGGGGGCGACGTAGCGGCGCAGCCTGGCCACCCGCTCCAGCTCGGCCACCTGCTCCTCCACCTTGTTGGCCAGGTCCTCGTTGAGGGAGCGCAGGTTGGCGTACAGCTCGGAGAGCTGCCCGGTGGTGCGGTTGAGGTTGGCGGTGAGGGATCCGAACTCGTCGCGGTTCTCCACCTCTACTCGCTGCTGGAAGTCCCCGCCGGCGATCAAGGCAAGGGCGTGGTCGATCTTGCGCACCGGCTGGATGAGCGACCAGGACAGGATTGCCCCCAGCAGGAGGGCGGCCACCAGGCTTGCGCCGGAGAAGGTGGCCACCGCGAAGGTGAGGAAGCGCCGGTCCGACTTGAACTCGCTCTCCTCGGCGGCCATCACCGCCGCCGAGCGGCCGATGAAGGCGTTCAGGGCATCCTCGTGCTCGTGGGAGATCTCGTGCTCCTGGGAGATGTGCAGGTCGAGGGCCCGGTCCAGGTCACCCGCCTGATAGGCGGCCAGCACTTGGTCGCTCGAGACTGAGAAGCGCTGATCGATCTCCCTGAGCTGCTCGATGAAGGGCTGCTGGGACGGCCCGGCCATCGCTTCCAGCTCGGCGAGCTTCTGGCTGAAGCTGGTCTTGGCGGTGGTGATCTTGTCGTTCCAGAAGGGATCGCGGGTGATCAGGGCCATGGCCCGGAAGTGGCTCTGGGCAGTCACCGAGTAGATCATCTGGCGGGCCAGGTCGGTCTGGGTCTGCTGGTTGGTGAGCGCGTCGACCTGGGCGTTCATGCGATTGATCACCAGGATGCTGAAGATGCTCATGCCCAGCAGGAGCAGGGAGATGACCAGGAAGCCGGCCAGCAGCTTGCTGTGGACGGTGGCTCGGATGCGGGCCACCGCGGCCACCAGTGGGCCGAGGAAGGCGGGGAGCGGGCCGACGGCCTCAGACGCGGACCCGGCGGTCCCCGAAGGGGCGGCGGCCGGGGAGCGGGGGTCGTCGCTCACGCAGTGCGGGCGAACAGTTCCGGGCGGGAGCGGGCCAGCACCAGCGCCAGCAGCAAGGCGGCCATGAACGGCGCCACCGTGGCGATCACCGCCGCGCTACCCCCCTGCTGGCCGAAGCCGGCAGGGCCGATGGTGCCTCCTACGCCCAGCGACACGGCCATGCCCACCAGCCAGCCCACCACGCCGCCGACCACCATCAACAGTGTGCCCACCGGGGCCGGGCCGCGTGCCGCTACGTCTTCGGCGGGCATCACGTCGGTCCACACCAACCCCATCCGCTTCACCCGCGTGTAGAGCAGCCGCAGCAGGATGGGCCCGAGGACGGACGGCACCAGCACGTTGTTGATGCCGATGATGGTCCCCAGCACAGCGAAGGGGAAGAGCCCCAGCAGCTCCAGGCCCCAGGCGATCACCGCCGCGCA
>JALYHC010000066.1 GCA_030776765.1 Actinomycetota bacterium
CAAGTACCTCGGGCACCCGCCATCCCTGGAACTCTGCGGGGCGGGTGTAATGGGGCTCCTCCAACAGCCCACCTCGAAACGACTCCCTCTCCAGCGAGCCGGGGTTTCCGAGTACCTCGGGGAGCAGGCGGGCCACACCCTCCACAACGGCCAGCGCCGCCACCTCCCCTCCCGCCAGGACGAAGTCGCCCAACGACACCTCCTCGTCGACGAGGTGCTCCGCCACCCGCTCGTCCACACCCTCGTACCTGCCACACACGAGTGCCAGTTCCGGAAGGCGGGCCCAACGATCCAGCATCGCCTGATGGAGGGGGCGCCCGGACGGGCTGAACAGCACGCGGCGGGCCCGCTGCAGGGGCTCCAAGACACGGGCCAGCGGCTCCACCTTCATCACCATGCCGGGCCCTCCCCCGAAAGGGGTGTCGTCGATCTGGCGGTGAACGCCCTCGCCGTACTCACGCAAGTCGAGGAGCTCGATGCTGAGCCGCCCTTGCTCTCGGGCCCTACGGACGATGCTGACTCGCAGGGGCGATTCGAAGAAGTCGGGGAACATGGAGATGATGGTGATCCGCACCACCCCAGGGTATCCTCCCGCGTGGAAGCGCCGGCAAGAGCTTCGGAGGAGCGCCGTGCCACACCACGATCAGGCCCACTTTCAGGGTCAGCAGGAGCCGCCCGACCCCTGGGGCCTGCCCTCGCACGAGGAGGTGCAGGAGCGGTGGCCGGAGGAGCCGGGCGGCCGCTGGGAGGACCAGGAGCTCGAAGAGGAAGAGGAGGCGGAAGCTATCGGCCTCCCCGCCGGGCAAGGCCGGGAAGCGGTGCCGTCCGAGCCGGCCGGCATTCGTCCCGGCCCCCTCTCCCAAGCCCTGGCCGCCGCCCAAAGCGTCATCGGCTCGCTGGGGCGCCCTCCCTCCCCCGACCACCAGGCCGAGCCGACACCACGCCAGTCGCCGGAAGGCCCAGGCCCTCCCACCTCCGACCTTCCCGAAGAGCCTCCTCCCTGGATGATCGAGGAGGAGGAAGACGGGCCGGGCTACCGACCCGAGGCTGAGGTGGAGGTCGAGGAGGTCGTCGAAGAGGAGATCGTGGTCCACGTGCCCGAGCACGCCTCGGTAGAGGACCTGCGCGAGGACCTGATGACCACCGACCTGGGAGACGACTGGCCGGAAGGACGGGACGAGGCCGTAGCGCTTGAGGACCAGGACTCGGCCGACCAGGAAGCCACCGAGGAGGCGGAGGCCCCGGAGAAGGGGCGTGAGCACGAGACAATGCACGAGAAAGTGGTAGACGAGTCCGAGGGGGACGAGGAGAACACCACGCCGAGTGCCTATGGTCAGCTCGCTGCTGCTTCCGATCGGGAGCCCGACTCCCCGGGATGGGGGGCCGATGCAGGCGCGGTGACACAGAAGGACCTTCCTACCCGGGAACAGCGGGCCCGGGAGGAGCCGGCGGCCCAGGAGGCGGTGGCCTCGCCGGCACTGGAGTGGGGCGCTCTATGGCGCGAGTCGGCCCAAGGATGGGTGGAGGACGAAGAGGGACGAGCCACCTGGCGTCCCATCGTCGCCACCACTCCTTTCCTCTCCGACTGGGAGGTGGACACCTACCTGGGGGTGGTGGCGGGTGAGGCGGTGCTGGGCCCGCAGGCGGGCAAGGACCTGGCGACGGGCATCCGCGACCTGGTACGGGGACGCGGGCCCGGTTACGAAAAGGAGATCGCCCAGGGGCGTTCAGCAGCGATCCGGGCAATGGTGGAGGATGCGGTGGCCCGTGGTGCCCATGCCGTGGTGGCGGTAAAAGTCGACTACGAGTCGGTGGCCGGCACGCTGCTCGTCACCGCCACCGGCACAGCCGTCACCCTCAAGAGCCGCGGCTGAGCCACGCGAAAGAGGGCGGACCGCCGGCCCGCACTCTCGGTGCTTCGATCTGCTCCGACTACAGCTGGTCCCGCTCCACGGTGCCTCTCCAGGCACCTGTCTCCTCGCCTCGCTGCTCGATGAATTCCTTGAAGCGATTCAGGTCTCCCTGCACCCTTCGGTCCACCGCGCCCAAAGCGTCTCCTGCCTTCTCGGTCAGGTTCTGAGGGTCGAAGGTCATCTGCAGCGTCACCCGGGTTGTGTTGTCATCCAGACGGTGGAAGGTGACCACTCCGGCGTTGTCGGTGCCGGAGACGCTGGTCCAGGCAATGCGCTGGTCCGGTACCTGCTCGGTGATCTCGGCGTCCCATTCCCGCTCCTGGCCGGCGATGTCGGCCACCCAGTGAAGGCGGGTGTCATTGAGCTGCTGTACCCTCTCGACGCCTTCCATGAAGCGAGGAAACTCCTCGAACTGCGTCCACTGGTTGTAGACCGTCCTCACCGGGACGTTCACATCGATGGACTTCTCGACAGTGGACATCTCGTCTCCTTTCCGCTCACAGCCCTTGCGGCCCGATGAGCTCGCGTTGAATCCCCACGTCTATATACCCCCGGGGGGTCGGGCCACAAACGCCCGGCTTCCTCAGGCTGCCTCGACTCTGGTACCGATCATCCGACCGCCCGGCTCCACACCCAGCGCCTGGCTGCTGCGCTGGCTCTGGAGGCCCATGATCGTGATGGTGCCGGCGAGCAGCGCCAGGCCCAGCCACTGGGTACGGCTGAGGGTGGCGCCGAAGGCCAGGAAGTTGATGGACACCGCGGCGAGCGGAAAGGCCAGCTCCGCCAGCGTGGCGGCCGCCGCCGGCGTCCTGCCCAGCCCCCGGTAGTAGAGCAGCAGAGCCAGCAAGCCCGGGATCATGGCCAGCAGGAAGAGGGCGGGAAGGTCGGACGGGCGAACGGCACCCACCGCCGATGCTCCCTCCAAGGGCACCACGATGACGGCACCTGCCGCCAGGCCAATCCCGAAGCGCAGGGCTGTGAGCGGAGGCACCTCCATCTTGGCGGTGAGGTGGCGGCCCAGCACCGTCCCCATCCCCCAGAGGGCGGCCGCCCCCAGCGCCAGCAGGGCCGGGGCCAGGCGAGCGACCGTCACCCGCCCCGGGTCGGGGAAGGTGACCAGATAGGCCCCGGTCATGGCGACGAGGAAGTAGGCCGCGTAGCGAGGAAGGAGCCGTTCGCCGAGCAGCATCCTGGCTCCCAGCACCGCCACCAGGGGCTGCAGCTTCTGCAGGAGCAGGGGCGTGTTGGGCTCGCCCCAGCGGAAGGCGGCGGTGAAGAGGACGGTGGCCAGCGCCGACGCCCCGGCGCCCACCAGGATCATGGCCACCCAATCGACGGTGGTGAAGGAGCGAGCCGCCCGAATCGCTCGCACCAGCAGCGGGAGGGTGAAGACGACCAGGATCAGGTGCTCCACGAAGACCACCGTCGCCGCCGGCAGCTCCAGCGCCAGCCCGCGCCTGAAGAGGGCATCGCTTCCCCACAAGGCGGCCGCCAGGGCCACCAGCAGGAACCCGGAGGCCCGCGATGCCCGAATGTCGCCCTGCGCCTGCTGCATCTTCCCTCTCGGAGAAGCGCCGATGATAGGGAGCCCGGCTAGGCCACGACGTCACGGGGCCGCCGGAGCAGGAGAGTCGGCGGTACTCATCGAGAGGACGCCACGGCACAGGCGCAGGAGACGTCGCACGAGCCGGCTGCGCGACATCGCCGGGCCACCAGCTGCGAGTGCAATGCCTGCATCCTCATCCCCAGGCTCAACTCGACTGGCGCCCTTTCCGCTACTTCACCCAGCGCAGCCTCATCCCTGGGTTGGGTTCGAGCTCGAACCCCCAGGCTCGACCACCCTCATGCGCATCCCGGCTCAGCGCTTGGAGGGCAGGCAGCGCCTTCTGTGGTCGGTGGTGCGCAAGAAAGTTCTCGCGAGCGA
>JALYHC010000067.1 GCA_030776765.1 Actinomycetota bacterium
GTGTGAATGGGAGGCAGGGAGGGGAGGGGGCGGGTCGCCCAGTCTTGCCGACGGCGGTGCCGTCTTTTGATGGTGGAACGGCACCATCAACATGGATGGTTGTGGTGAAGGCAACCCTGTACCTCGGAAGGTGGTCGTGGGCCTGGCTGGTGCTGCTGCTGCCGGCGTGCACGATCGGTCGACTGGCGCCGGCTGATCCCGACGATGCCTCCGGCCCGGCAGAGCCGATCGTGGTGGTGTCCGCCTTCAACGAGACGGGTGGCATGAAGTGGTTGGACCTGCCCGCCCTGGGCGGGGTCCTCCTGGCCGCCGATCAGCTCGAGCAGGCCCGGGGGGTGATGTCCCGTCCCCTGGAGGTGGTACGGGTGGACGGCATCACCGACCCCACCAATATGGCCCGGCGCCTGACGGGGGTGCTGAGAGACCCGCGGGACGAGGTGGCGGTGGTGGGCATCACCGAGGGGGTGCTGGCCCTCCCTCCCCGCAGAGGCGCCCTCCGGCGGGCCACCGGGGGCTTCAGCAGCTACGGCGCTGTGCGACCCGCACGAACGCGTGCGCAGCTTCGTGGATCAGTACCGGGCGCGCCACGGGGAGCCCCCGCGCCACGGCATGGCCGCTCTGGGCTACGACGCCATGCGGCTGCTCGCCGATGCCCTGGAGCGGGCCGGCTCGACGGAGTCAGCAGACCTCAGCGGGGCGCTCGCCGACACGTCCGGGTTCGCCTCGCTGGGCGGCCCGCTCAGCTTCGGAGGCGACCGTCGGGGGGCGATCAGGCCGGTGAGCATCGTGGAGGTGGACGACGGGGAGCACCGCCTGGCCGGGAGGTGGGAGGGGTAGAGCCGCGCTGGCTATGCGGTCGGAGGCCGACTGTGGGAAGACTGTCGAGCTAGAGCGGGTTTCGGGAACGTATCATTGAGGCCACGGGGATGTAGCTCAGCTGGAAGAGCACCTGCTTTGCAAGTCTCCCGGCCCGAGCGCTGTACTAAACGGCGTTTTCCCAGGTCGGCGCCGAGCGGAACCCGTTCAGTTATGTGCTGTGGTGAAGCCGGCCCTCGACACCCGAGGTCGAGAGGGGGCGGATCCCTGCCGTCACGAACCGCCTCGGCTCTTACCCGAGGTAGTAGCTTCCCAAAAGCTCCTCCGGAAGCTCGAAGAGGGTGAGCTGGGCCTCACGGGAGCGGACTCTCCTGCGTGCTGGCTTCCCTTCCTCTCCTCTCGGCCACAGATCCCCATCATCCTCCCCCCAGCCGTCGCCCCACGGTCATCCCGATCGGAGAAGTGGAGAGCTGGCTTGGCAACGGACATCGGATCTCTCCTTCCTTCCCGGCGCAGGAGGAGATCCCGTCTGCCGGAAAGTTGGCCTCCGCCCGATTCGTCCGCCCCCGCGAAAACCATCCTCCAGCCTGATGGGCTGACGCGGTGCGGAAAGTTTCGCGGTCTCCGAGGCGTCACCCTCTACGAATACAAATAGGAGTGCACGGTGGCGAACTTGAGGGCAATCGCCTTCCGGATCCCGCTTGAGGCTCCGATTACTACCACCGTCGATCCCTCGATCTCGTGGCGTCCCACGTTGCACTCCTACCGGCCGAGGACCGGATGGATCCGGCCGCGAGGGCGATCGTCGACGGACCCCCCTGCACTATCTGTCGGCCGTGGAAGGCGAGCGGGAGCCGTAGAGCCTGTCCACCTCGTCGCGAGCGGGACCCCGCTTCTCCTGCACATCCGTCTTCCTCGGCGCGTGGTCCCAGGGCATGTCGCCCACCACGATGCGGGGGACGTTCACGAAGACCCGCCTGCTCACCCGCTTCACGACCGCGTCGAGCGGGATGTAGGTGTCCTTCCGGAGGACCATGCCTCTCGGGACCAGGAGGTGGCCCGCCTTCTCGCCCTCTCCTCGGGAAACGGCCTCCACCGTCCCGATCTCCATATGATCCGAGGAGACCACCTGGTCCCCCTCCCGGGGGAGCGCCTCCTCGGCATCGAGCGCCTCCAGGAACTCGCCGGTCTCCAGGACGGCGTTGGCAATCAGGGGATAGTTGACCCGGATCGAGGCCTCGTAGGCGGGGAGGTTCTCCGCCCCAATAGCGTCCCGTAGGAACGTGACGTCGTAGCCGTGCTCCATGGCGTGGCGGCCGGTGGACTCGCAGCAGAGGTTGGCGGTCATCCCGGCGATCACCAGGTGCATCACCCCCAGGCGCTCGAGGTGCTCGGGGAGGTCGGTCTCAAACACGTCGATCCCCTTGTGGGGGAGGAGCACCACCTCGTCATCTCGTGGCCGGAGATCGGGATGGAAGTCGGCTCCCCAGCTCCCGGCCAGGAACATCTTCCGTTCAAACATGATGCGGTTGATCCCGCTCCGACGCTGGAGCTCCTGGTCCTCGTAGTCCTCCCGGGTATAGGCCATGGGGGCGAACAGGACGGGGACCCCCCGCTGACGGGCACCCTCGATGGCCTCCTGCAGATGGCCGACGACGTCGTGCTTCTGGACGGTGCTCTTGGCCAGGTCCCAGCCAGCTCCTCCCTCGGAGAGGAAGTCGTTCACCGGGTCGATGACCAGCAGGGCAGTGCGGTCGACGGGGAAGGTGAGGTCCTGCTCCCCCTTCGGCCGGTAGATCTCTGCACCGTGGCCGGAACGTGGGACGTCGCGGTCAGGACTGGTCACGGCCTACCTCCCTTATTGCCTTTCCTCCTGCTACCCGGGGGGCGAATGATCCAAACCCGAGAGAGGCAGGTTCGCCCCTTAACCGACAGAGTGGTTTCTCATCAGGACCACTTGGGTGGGGGTGCGGGGAGAGAAGGCGACGAGACCGGTGCCGACGTACCGCAACCTGCCATCTGCCACGACTTCGCGGCTCTGACGTGCCGAGGGGAGGGCACCGTTCATGACCGAGTGGCAGGGCTGGCAGCTGGGCCGGGCGGTGGTGGCCTTCACCGCGCTCTTCTACCTCGGGATGTGGGTCCAAGTCACCCTCATGCACTGGGGGGGCGGCTTCAAGCACCGGGCGATGTGGGGACCGGTGGTGGCCACGCCGCTCGTGGCGGCGGCGGCGTTCGTGGGAGCGATCAGCAG
>JALYHC010000068.1 GCA_030776765.1 Actinomycetota bacterium
GGGTGGCCGAAGATCCAGAACAGGTGCTGCCACAGCAGCGAGCTGCCCCCCTGCTCCACATCGAAGAACTGGGTCCCGAAGCCGCGATCGAGCTCCAGCAGCAGGCTGCCGATGATGAGCGGCGTGAAGGCGAACAGGATCATGAACGCCATCACCAGCACCGCCCATGCGAACAGCGGCATCCGGCTGAGCGTCATCCCGGGCGCCCGCATCTTCAGCACGCCGATGATGATCTCCATGGCGGCGGCGATGGCGCCCACCTCCGCCACGCCGAGCCCGAGGACCCAGAAGTCGATGGCGAGGCCCGGCGAGAACTCGGGACCGCTGAGCGGGGTGTAGGCGAACCAGCCGGCGTTTGGGACGAGCTGGAACAGCGTGCTGCTGTAGTACAGCAAACCGCCGAGCAGGAACGTCCAGTAGGAGAACGCCCCGAGGCGCGGGAACGGCATCTCCCGCGTGCCGAGCAGCAGGGGCAGCAGCAGGATGGCGAAGCCCTCGAAGATGGGCAGGATGACGAGGAACATCGTCACCGAGCCATGGTTCGTGAACAGCTCGTTGTAGAGCTGCGGGCCGATGAGCGTGTTCTCGGGCACCGCCAGCTGGAGGCGCATGGCCAGCGAGTCAAAGCTGCCGCCCAGGAGCACGAAGAAGAGGCCCGTCAGGAGCAAACGCAGGCCGATCTTGTCGTTCTGGACCCCCGTCAGCTGCCCCCGGAGGCCTGGTGGGTCGGCCCAGAGGCGGTTGAGATCCTCGCCGGTCATCGGCTCGGCGACCACCGGCATCTCACTGCCCGGTGGGGGAACGCCCCGCCCCCTGGTCACTGCTGGTCCGCCAACCAGGAGGCGAACTCCTCCGCCGGTTCGGCCACGACGAGCAGCTTCATCTCGGCGTGCTGCAATCCGCAGAACTCGGCGCACTGCGTGCGGTGCTCGCCCGGCTCATCGGCTTGCAGCACCAGCGTGTTGGTGCCGTCGGGCAACATGTCCATCTTGCCGCCCAGCGCCGGGACCCAGAAGCTGTGGATGACGTCGGCGGAGGTGAGCTGCAGGGCGACGGGGCGCCCCACCGGGATGTGGAGCTCGTTGGTGGTGGTGACGCCTGCCTCCGGATAGTTGACCTCGTACCACCACTGGTGCCCGATGATCTCGACCACCAGGGCGTCCGGCGGGGCGCCCGAGGGCAGGACGCGCATCGCGTACACGGTCGCCCCGAACACCACCACGAGCACCACCACCGGCATCAGCACACCGCCGCCGACGATCCAGCGGCCGATGCGCTTCCGCTCGTCCGGCTCAGGATCCTCCGCCGGTCGCCGCAACAAGCCCAGCCCGAGGAGCACGGCGAAGACGATGAACACGGCCACGCCGAGTCCGAGCATCAACCACCACAGGTCGGCTATCGCCTCGGCGACCGGACCCTGGGGATCGAGGCTGCCCCCCGCGGCCGTAGTCACCCCGGTCCCCTGCGCCCCCACGCTCGCCACACCAGCCACCGTAGCGGGCAAGTGTGGCAGGAAGCGGCGGGAGGTGCAGCGGCCCATCCGCCGGGCCGACGCTGACAGGTACAGTCGTCGAGCGGGCGCTCAGCTCAGAGGGAGAGCCTTCTTGACGTGGCACCTTCACCGACCGATCGGAGAACCGCTGGGCGGCAGCCAGCTCGAGTGCACAGCTGGGTGTGACATTGGCAGCCGACTGAAGGTGGCTGGAACGCGACGAGCAGTCACGAGGGCAGCCGCCGACGGGGGCGTACGAGGTTGCCGGCCCCGGTCTCCGGTCTATTGTCAGGGGCATGGCCCGGCTCACCGCCACCGAACGGGCGAACCTTCCGGACAGTGCATTCGCCTACGTGGACTCTCGCGGCCGGCGACGTTTGCCCATCCACGATGAGCCGCACGTGCGCAACGCGCTCGCCCGGTTCGACCAGGTCGCCTTCGAGAACCATGCGGCCCGTGAGCGTGCCCGCAAGCGACTGCTGAACGCCGCCAAGAAGTACGGCATCCTGCCGGTTGGGTTCATCACCGGTCAGCTGCGATCGGAGCGGAGGCATGCAGCAGCCGGTCGCCTGGTGATCCAGCTGGGTCGGATCGGGGCAGCCGGCGAGCTGGAGGAGCAGCTGCGAGGCGTCCTCCGGGACCCCACCCTGGCTGTGCTGCACTGGTCAGAGGCGGCCGGCTCGTACCTGGATGGTGCCGGCCAGCCGGTTCCGCTCCCTGGCGATGAGCAACAGCGGGCGGTGACCTACCTCGAGCGCCTCGGCCGACCGATGGCGGCGCTCGTGCACGATCCGGACGTCCTCGATGATCCGGATCTCGCCGAGACGGTGCTGGCGGCCGTTCGCTTCGTCATCGAGAAGGAGAGCATCGACGGCCACATGCAAGCCCGATCGACCGATGCCGCAACGCTGCCCACCGGGTTCGTCACCTTCCTGCTGACCGACATCGAGGGCTCCACGGCTCTTCTCACCCAACTGGGCGACCGCTTTGGGGACCTGCTGAATGACGTCCGAAGCATCGTTCGCCACGCCGTGCTGGGGGCGGGCGGCCGGGAGATCGACGCCCGCGCCGACGAGTTCTTCGCGGTCTTCGAGCGCGCCGCGGCGGCCATCGAGGCAGCCCTGACCGTACAGCGCACCCTCAGCGAGCGGACCTGGCCGGACGACCTCGACGTCCGGGTCCGGGCGGGGATTCACAGCGGCCGCCCCAGCTTGACCGACACCGGTTACATCGGTCTGTCCGTTCACACCGCAGCTCGAGTCTGTTCGGCCGCCCATGGCGGCCAGATCGTTGTCTCCGGCCAGACCAAAGCCGCCCTCGACGGGCGGTCCCCAGCCGGAGTGAGCTTCCGCAGCCTGGGACGACATCGTCTGCCCGGGCTGACGCAGGCCGAGGCGCTCTTCCAGGTGGAGGCACAAGGACTCCTGGCCAACTTCCCGCCGGTTCGCACCGGAACTGCTTCCTCCACAGATCCAGGCCGCTAGCTCTGGTCCCGACCCCGTCCGGCGACCCCGGCCCTCCCCCTAACCTGTCCTAACCCCTCCCCCTAGCAGGATGGGGAACCTTCTCCGGCGTGGCCTGGTCATAGGGGGAGCAGTCGGCCGGCGCCGCGCATGTGAAGCCAGCGGTAGCCGAAGGGTCCGAGCTCCACCTCGAGCTGGTTGGGAGGCGGGTACTCCCGGTCGGCAAGGAGATCGACGAGACCCTCGAAGTCGTGGGGGACGTTGAGGTTCAGGGTGGGGCTGCACGCATCTTCCGAAAAGTTGTGGGCGGCCACGAGGATCCGGTCGCCCCACTCGCACTGGTGGGCCAAGACCCCCGCCTCGGATGTCTCGATGACCTTGCACTGGCCGAAGCCGATCTCCGGGCACTCCCGTCGGCGGCGGATCAGCCGCTCCATCCAACTGAGCAGGGAGTCCGGACGCCGGCGCTGGTCGACCACGTTGACGTGCTGCGGGCCGAACCTTCCTTCCACCAGCGGGCGGCGTAAGGCGCTGGCCGGCGCGGTGGAGAACCCGGCGTTCCTCTCGTCCGACCACTGCATGGGGGTGCGGACGCTGGCGCGCCCCTCCACCTCGAGGTTCTCGGCCATGCCGATCTCCTCACCGTAGAACAGGACCGGCGTCCCCGGCAGGGAGAACATCAGGCTGTAGAGCATCCGCAGGCGCCGCTGGTCGCCGTCGACCATGGAGGGCAGACGCCGCCGGAGCCCTCGCCCGAAGAGCTGCATGTCCTCGTCCGGGCCGAGGGCGGTGAACACCTCCTGGCGCTCGGCCTCGGTGAGCTTGTCGAGGGTCAGCTCATCGTGGTTCCTCAGGAAGTTTGCCCACTGACCTTCGTCGGGGATCGGTGGCAGACGAGCAAGAGCCTCTCGCAGGGGAGTGGCGTCCCCACGTACCAGTGACAGGTAGATCTGCTGGTTGACCAGGAAGTTGAACACCATGTGTAGCTGGTCCCCGCCTTCATCGCCGAAGTACCTGCGCGCCTCCTCCGGCCGCAGGTTCACCTCGCCCAGCATGATGGCGTCACCTCGGCGGCGGTTCAGGAAAGCGCGCAGGTCGCGCAGTAGCTCGTGAGGGATGAGCTCCGGGTCTCCTTCGATCCCTTCGGTCTCGATGAGGAAGGGCACCGCATCGACCCGAAAGCCCGAGATACCCTGCTCGAGCCAGAACCCGAGGACCTTGGCCATCTCGTCTCTGACCGCCGGGTTGGCGGGGTTGAGGTCTGCCTGATGGCTGTAGAACCGGTGCAGGTAGTACTGCCCGCGTTCCTTGTGGTACGTCCAGTTGCTCTTCTCCGCATCGGGAAAGACGATGCCCTTCGGGCCGTCTTCTGGGACCTCATCGCGCCATACGTACCACTCCCGGTGAGGTGAATGCGGATCGGAGGAGGAGGCCCGGAACCAGTGGTGCTCGGTGGAGGTGTGGTTGAGAACCAGGTCCACGATGACCCTCAAGCCCCGGTCGCGAGCGGTGCGCACGAATCCGGCCAGGTCCCCGAACGACCCGAGGCGAGCATCTACCCCGTAGAAGTCGAGGACGTCGTAGCCGTCGTCGCGGTTGGGAGTGGGGTAGAACGGCATGAGCCAGATGCAGGTGACGCCCATGCCGGCCAGGTAGTCCACACGCTGGGTGAGGCCTGCGAAGTCACCGATGCCATCGCCGTTCGAGTCGAAGAACGTCTCGACGTCCAGGCAATAGATGATGGCGTTCTTCCACCACAGGTCGCTCGTCGTAGGAATGCTCACCACACCAGGACCCTCCTCGCAGGTCGATGGATACTCGCCTGGGGCGAGGGCATGGCGCAACTAGGGTGCAAGGTCGTCGCAATCTGGGAGCGGTCGTGCCCATATCGGATTACTTGCGGTGATCGTTCCGCTCGCTTCCAGCAGGCGAGCTGGCGGCCCGGGACCCAGAGGAGCGTTCAGGTGGACCTGCGCCTTCTCCCACCCGGCGCAGCGCCCCTTCCGGCTTCCAACTCCAGCCACCGGTCTCTGCTACCTGGCACTGAGAGGAGGACCTGATGCCCGTACGACTCGACCTGGTCGGCCTAGTGGTGGATGACATGGCCGCCTCGTTGGCCTTCTACCGCCGGATGGGACTCGAGATTCCCGCTGAAGCCGACTCCGAGGGCCACGTGGAGGTGGTGCTGCCGGGAGGCTTCCGGCTGGCCTGGGACACGGTTGAGATCATCCGCAGCTTCGATCCGGCATGGGAGCCTCCTTCGGGGGGCCACCGGATGGGGCTTGCGTTCCTGTGCTCGGGGCCAGACGACGTAGACGCTCGCTACCGGGACCTGACCGAGGCCGGCTACCAGGGGTATCTCGAACCGTGGGACGCCTTCTGGGGCCAGCGCTATGCCGTGGTGCGAGATCCGGACGGCAACCACATCGATCTGTTCGCCGAGCTCGCCTAATGAATCCGTCAGCCCGTTCGGTTGAGGTCCCAGTCCTGCTCGAGCTCCTGCATGACCTCGGCGGCCAGGAGAGCCGCCCCGGCGAAGTTGAAGTGCGCGCCGTCCTCGGTCCTGACCAGCCGCATGTTGCCCGACTGGTCCGGTAGGTAAGCCGAGTAGCTGCCCTCGGGGCCGGCGAAGACCGACCAGGAGTCGATGTAGGTGACGCGGGACCGCTCCGAGGCTTCCTGCCGATAGAGCTCGTTGAGCACCTGCACGTGCTCGGAGAACTCCTCTGAGCGCATCACCGGCAGCCCCACCCAGTAGACCCTCCGCGATCCTCGCGCCAGGATGTCCATCACCTCCCCCACCCGTCGGGCATACTCCTCTCTCCACGGCGGAGTCCACGCCTCCAGGATCTCGCCATCAGGTGCCTGCAGGTTCTGGCCATCGTTGCCACCGAACATGGCCACCACCGCATCCGGGCGGACCTCGGGCAGTTCTGAGCGCAGGTAGGCGGGCCAGTCGAAGTAATCGGGGCGGCTCAAGCCGGAGATGAAGCGGAAGTCCATGCTGGCCGAGACCACGCCGGTCTCCTCGCTGGCGCTGACCAGGGCCCTCCCGAACAGCTCCACGAAGGAGTCGCCGATCACCCACAGCTCCATCGGGTCCTTCGGGGTGGCGGTGGGAAGAGTGGTGCTGGAGGAGGTGGGCGGGCTGAGGGCGGGGGGCGGTGGCGCCGGTGCGCCCAGGCGTTCCTCCTCGGAAGGGCCCTCCCGTCCCAACCAGGCATCCACCACCTGGCGGGGCCGGTCGAGCAGCAACGCCGAGCTGACCAGGCTGAGGGGCTTCACCAAGTTGACGGCCACCGTGCGCCCGGCTCCGTAGGGGAGCCCGGAGGCCGCCTCTTCCAGGCTGGAGATGTTGAGCAGCGAGGCCAGCGTCAGGCAGACGATGCCCACCCACACCACGTGCCCGGCCGCCATGGGCCGGCACTCGTACGCCTGCTCGGCTGGCCGGGGGAGTGTGCGCTGAACGGCCATCAGAACTGGAAGTAGATGAAGGCCGCCACGCCTTCCGGCCCGAGGGCGTCGATCACGAACAGCACCGCGGCCAGGGCCACTCCCTGCACGGTGGGGGTCAGCCGGGAGAAGGCGTCTTGCAAGCGCAGGACTCCGTCCCGGGGTACGTACTGGGCGGCGATGCCCACCGCGATGGCCAGCAGGATGGCCGGGGTGACCGCCGGTGCCGGCCCCCAGGCGGTGAACAGGCGGCTGAGCAGCTCCCCGGCGGTGGCCAGCGAGTCGGCCCGAAAGAAGATCCACCCCAAGCAGACCAGGTGGAAGGTCACCAGCCTCTGCCCGGCCCGCCGAAGCGGCGTGGAGGGTGCTGTCCCGACGCCCCTCGCCGAGCGGCGCTGCTGTCGCTCCCGGTCGTACACCAGCCCGGCGCCGTGCAGGCCCCCCCACAGCACGAAGCGCCAGGCGGCGCCGTGCCAGAGGCCTCCCAGCAGCATGGTGAGCATGAGGTTGTGGTAGGAGGCCAACCGCCCGCCCCGAGAACCTCCCAGGGGGATGTACAGGTAGTCGCGCAGCCAGCGGGAGAGGGTCATGTGCCAGCGGTGCCAGAACTCGCGCAGGCTGCGGGCGGTGTAGGGGGCGTTGAAGTTGTCGGGCAGGTGGAAGCCCAACAACAGCCCCACCCCGATGGCGATATCGGAGTAGGCGCTGAAGTCGGCGTAGATCTGCACTGCGTAGGCGTAGATGGCCGTGAGGACCTCCAGGGAGGAGTGCTGCCCGGGAACGCCGAACACCTCGTCTACCAGGTGGGTGGCCAGGTAGTCGGCGATGACGATTTTCTTGGCCAGGCCGATGAAGATCAGATAGAAGGCGCGGCTGGAATCGATGGCCCGGGGGTTGCGTGGCGAGCGAAGCTGGGGCAGGAACTCCGAGGCCCGCACGATCGGCCCGGCCACCAGCTGCGGGAAGAAGGCCAGGTACACGGCGAAGTCCAGCCGGGCGCCCGGCTCCAGCTCTCCCCGGTAGACGTCGATCACATAGCTGAGCGCCTGGAAGGTGAAGAAGGAGATGCCCACCGGCAGGATGATCTGCAGCAGGGGCACGGAAGGCTCGAACCCGGCCAGGTGCAGCGTGTTGGCCACCGAGCTGACCAGGAATCCGTAGTACTTGAAGAGCCCCAGGACGACCAGGTTGGCCGCCACCGCCACGCTGAGCAGGGCTCGCCGGGAGCGAGGCGAGGCGGCCGTGGCGATTCGCTCGGCGAGAAGCTGGTTGACCAGGGAGGACCCCGCAAGCAGGGCCACGAAGCGGCCATCCCAGTACCCATAGAAGAAGTAGCTGGCGCCGAGGATGAACCATCGCCACACCCGCGGATGAGGCATGGTGAGCCAGTTCCCCAGCAGCACCACCATGAAGAAGACCGCGAAGTCGATGGTCGGAAACAGCATCTGTGATCAGGTCGGAC
>JALYHC010000069.1 GCA_030776765.1 Actinomycetota bacterium
CTACTTCGAAGAGGGCCAGTTCTCGGAGGCGCTCGACCACTACTTCGGGGTGCTGGAGCGGCAGCCCGACAGCGCCCAGGCCCTGGCCCGCATCGGCTGGATGGCCTACCTCTCCGGGGAGGCCGAAGCCGCCGCGAGCTACGAGCGGGAGGCCCTGGCCATCGACCCCGGATATGCGGAGGCGAAGTGGTTCCTGGCCAACATCCGCCTCGACGGCCTGGGCGACCGGCAAGGGGCGATCGAGCTCCTGGAGGAGCTGGTCGCCCTCCCCGAACTCTCGGGCGACGTGCGGGCCATGGTGGAGGAGCGGCTGGTCGAGGCCAGGAGATCGGCGGATGGCTGAGCGCCCGCGCCAGAGAGGGCGCTATGTCCGCTGGTCGGCGATAGTGGTGATTCTGGTGGCCATCGTCCTGACCGTCGCCTTCGCAACCCGCTTCGGCACCGATCCCGGCCTGGTGGCCTCCCCGTTGATCGGCCGCCCCGCCCCGGACGTGACCCTGCCCTACCTGGAGCAGGAGGGCGAGCTCTCCCTTCAGGAGCTCCGCGGTGAGATCGTGGTGGTGAACTTCTGGGCCTCCTGGTGCCTGGAGTGCCGCCTGGAGCACCCCGACCTGATGTCCGTGGCCGAGCAGTATCGGGCTTCGGGCGTGCGGGTGCTCGGCGTGGTGTTCAACGACCGGCCCGAGCAGGCGATGGCCATGCTCGACGAGCTGGGGCGAGGCTATGACTATCTGCTGGACCCCGGCTCTCGGGCGGCCATCGAGTTCGGGGTGTTCGGGGTTCCGGAGACGTTCTTCATCAACCGCGAAGGGATGATCGTCGCCAAGGTCACCGGTCCCTCCACCGGCTCGCTGCTGGCCTCCACCCTCGACCAGATCCTCCTCGGACAGCAACCCGGGGCGCGGACGACCGGCACCGTCCAGTCGGAACCGGGAGAGTAAGGTCGAGCCGGGCTTCAGTGGCTCCTGGCACCTTCGGATCTGTCCACCACTCGGGGGTCGAAGCCGTAGGGCAGCTCCAGGCGGTGGGCTTGCAGGAGCTCCTCGTCGGCCAGCACCTCTGCGGTGGCCCCGTCGGCCACCACCCGGCCTTGGCTCATGATGACGGCGCGGTCGCACAGCTCGAGCGCGAACGGCAGGTCGTGAGTGATCAGGAGCTGGGTGATCGGCAGGCTGCGCAGCACCTCAACGAGCTCGCGGCGTCCGGCGGGGTCGAGGCCGGAGGTGGGCTCGTCGCAGACCAGCACGTGGGGTCGCATGGCGAGCACGGTGGCCAGGGACGCTCGCCGCCGCTCGCCGCCCGACAGGTGGTGGGGGGCGCGGTCGGAGACGTCGCCTGCCCCGACCGCCGCAAGCGCCTCGGTGACCCGGTTCTCGAGCTCCTCGCCGCGCAGCCCCAGGTTCACCGGGCCGAAGGCGACGTCTTGGCGAACGGTCGGCATGAACAGTTGGTCGTCGGGGTCCTGGAACACCAGGCCCACCCGGCGGCGGATCTCGGTGAGGTTGGCGTCTTCCACCGCCAACTCGCCGACCCGGATGCTCCCGGCGGCAGGCGAGTAGATGCCGTTGAGGTGCAGCGCCAGGGTGGTCTTGCCGGCGCCGTTGGGGCCGAGCAGCGCCACCCGCTGGCCCTGCTCCACGCGCAGGTCTACCCCCCGCAGCGCTTCTTGCCCATCCGGATAGGCGAAGCGCAGCCCCCGAACCTCGATGGCGGCCTGGGTCACGCCCCCACCAGCCAGGCCACCATGGCCAGGGTGGCCGCCAGCAGGGGCAGGGGGGCTGCGGCGGCCCACTGCCTGCCGGTGGCGGTGCTCACATCGACGTCGGGCATCGTTCCGGTGAAGCCCCGGGCCGCCATGGCGGTGTGCACGCGCTCGCCCCGCTCGTAGGAGCGGATGAACAGCGCCCCTGCCGAGGCGGCGATGGGCTGCGCCTGCCACAGCCAGCGGGGGTCGTAGCCGCGGGCAACCATGGCGGTGCGCATCCGGCGCAGCTCCCCGACGATCAACTCGAGATAGCGGACCATGAAGGCGGCGATGATGGTGAGCGTAGGTGGCACCCGCAGGCGCGCCATGCCGCGCAGGATCTGGGGGACCTCAGTGGTGGCGGCCAGCACGATGCTGGTCGTGGCGCCCAGGCTGGCCTTGGCGACGATGTTCCAGGTGCCCCATAGGCCGGCTCGGGAGACCGAGACCCCCAGCATGTCGACTCGCTCGCCGGAGCCGATGAACGGGATCAGGAACGCGAAGGCCAGGAAGGGCGCGATGATCGCCAGGCGGGCCAGCACGAAGGGCACGGGCAGGCGAGCGAGGCGGACCACCGCGGCCAGCGCCACGGCGTCCACGGCGAATGCCCACACCGCCTCCCGCGGCGTCAGGGCGACGGCGAGGACGAATGCGAACCCCGCAGCCACCTTGGCCTCGGGCGCCAGCCGGTGGACCGGACTGTGCTCGTGGACGTACAGCGCGTGGGCGTGGCCGGCGCCCACCGTCCCCTCAGGCCGTCAGGCGGCGTCGGGCCGGCCGGCGGCGGTCGTGCACGGCGTACAGCAGCCCGGCCGCCACCGCCAGGGTGATCAGCACCCCGACCGTGCCGGCCACCGCCAGGCTGAGCGTCTGGTTGGCGATCCCCTCGGTGGCGTAGTCGGCGAAGATGCTCCCGCTCAGCGCATGGTCCTCGGCCGAGGCGGCGAACCCGGTGGTCTGCGCGACCCGCTCCAGGCCGTCGGGGGAGGGGGCGGCGAACTGGCTGATGACCACCGCCAACAGCAGGGCCACCAGCGCAGCGGCGATCACGAACCCACGCATCCCCGGCGCCGGGCGATCGGCCAGGGCGGCCCGGTCCAGATCCCCCACTCCGTACACCAGGTCGGGGCGGGCCGCCAGGACGGCACCCACCGCCATCGCGCTGATGATCCCCTCGCCGACGCCGATCAGCAGGTGCACCCCCACCATGGCGCCGAAGACCGTGTCGAACGGCACCGGGGCGGTGGCCCCGAACAGCCACTCGATCGAGAACGCCATCGCCGACAGCACCACCGACAGGCCCGCCGCCAGCCCCGTGGCGACGATCACCCCGGTCGCATTGCCCGGCAGCACCCGGCGCAGCAGGCGGAAGAGGGCGTAGCCGCCGAAGGCAGTCACCACCGCCATGTTCAACACGTTGTACCCCAGCGCGGTCAGGCCGCCGTCGGCAAACGCCAGCGACTGCACCACAACCACCACCGTGACCACCAGCGAGCCCAGGAACGGTCCCAGCAGGATGGCGGCCAGCGCCCCTCCCAGCAGGTGCCCGGTCGTCCCGGCTGCCACGGGGAAGTTGAACATCTGGGCGGCGAAGATGAAGGCCGCCGCCAACCCGGCCAGCGGGAGCTGCTTGTCGGCCAGCTGCTGGCGGCTCTGGCGCAGAGCGGCACCGATGGTCCCGGCGCTGATGGCCCCGGTGGCGATAGCGGTGCCGGCGTTTAGGAACCCGTCCGGTGCGTGCACAGCCCTCCTTCCGCAAGCGCCCCGCTCGGGCAGCCTCTTGCAAATCACTCGCAGTGTAGAGGCACTTGCGGGAGACCGGCGGCCGTCTACACGGCGCAGTCGGTGCACCTGCCGAGAATCGCGAAGTGAAGGCTGTCCGGTACGAAGCCGTACCGGAGGGTGACCCGCTCCAGGGCGGGGCCGAGATCCTCCAAGGGGATGTCCACTGCACGGCCGCAGTCCTCACACACCAGATGGTGGTGCTCGGCCTGCTTCGAGAGGTGGTAGACCCCCGGTCCGTGGCCCAGATGCACGTGGTGCAGGAAGCCTAACTCCTCCAGCACGTCCAGGGTCCGGTAGACGGTGGACTGGTCGATCTCGCCGGCCGCCTGGGCAGCCCGGGA
>JALYHC010000070.1 GCA_030776765.1 Actinomycetota bacterium
TGCCGGGCCTTACGCTCCCGGCGACCGACTCGCCCGTACGCCACCTCCCGGACCAGGCCCTGCACGAAGCCGTACTGCCCCCGCTCCGGGGAGCGGGGGTCGGAGTCCAGGTGAATCAGGTCTCTCCTCACCAACGCGGCCAGCCGGCGGCGCAGACGATCCTCGTCCTCCCCCGTCAAGGCCTGCAGGGCGGCCGGGGCGAAGGTCCGCCCGAGGACCGACGCGTCCTGCACGAGAGCTCGCTCGGTCGGGTCGAGCCGGTCGAGCCGGGCCCCGATCACCGACTGCAGTGTCTCGGGGACGGCCAACTCTCCCAGCTCCCCCACGGGCCGGTAGCGCCCGTCCTCCGGGACCAGCAGGCCGTCGGCGATCAGCGTGCGGATCAGCTCCACCGCATAGAGGGGAACCCCGGCCGCCCGGTCCACCACGCGATCCACCACGATATCGGACAGGCCCGGGGCCAAGCCCTCGACCAGCTCGGCCATGACCTCGTTGGAGAGGGGCCCCAGATTGAGGGAGACGAAGTCGCGCCGGCCCCTCCATCCCAACCGCCGCTCCAGCAGCTCCGGTCGCGCCAGCGTCAGGACCAGGATGGGCTTGGCGCGCGACCACTCGGGGAGCTCCTCGACGAAGTCGAGCAAGCCGGCATCGGCCCAGTGCAGGTCCTCGAACACCAGCACGGTGGTCCCCCGGTCCGAGACCCGCTCGAAGAAGGTGCGCCAGGCGGCGAACAGCTCGGTGCGGTCCCCGCCGGGGGCCTCCTCCAGCCCCAGCAAGGCGCCCAGCCGGGGGAGGAGCCAGTCCCGCTCGGCCTCCTCCTCCACGAAGTCGGCCACCGTGGCCTTCAGCTTGGAGCGGGCCGACTCCGCCTCCTCGGTCTCGGCGATCCCCGCCCGGCGGCGCACCATCTCCCCCAGCGCCCAGAACGTGACCCCCTGTCCGTAGGCGGGAGACCTTCCCTCGTGCCAGTAGACCTTCTCCACCAGTCCGTCCACGTACTTCTGGAACTCCCACACCAGCCGGCTCTTGCCGATCCCTGCCATCCCCACGATGGAGGCCACCCGGGCCCGGCGCTCGCTGGCGGTGACGTGCAGCAGCTCCTTGAGGAGCCGCAATTCCCCCTCCCGGCCCGCGAAGGGAGCCTCCAGGCCACGGGACTTCCCCTCTCCCCGCCTCCGGCTGGTCACCCAGAGGGCTCGCCAGGCCCGCACCGGCTCCGCCTTTCCCCTGAGCCGCTGGCCGCCCAGCTCCTCGAATGCCACCGCCTGGTGAACCGCCCGGTAGGTGGACTCGCCCACCAGCACGGTCCCCGGATCGGCGATCGACTGCAGCCGGGAGGCGGTGTTCACCAGGTCGCCCGCCACCAGGCCCTGGCGGTTCTCCCCCGGCCCCACCGCCGCCTTCCCGGTGAGAACCCCAGCCCGAAGCTGCAGCTCCGGGATGCCGGCTTCGGCGCCCAGCTTGGCCACTCCGTCGACCAGCTCCAGAGCGGCCCGCACCGCCCGCTCGGCATCGTCCTCCTGGGTGGTAGGAGTGCCCCACACCGCCATCACCGCGTCGCCGATGAACTTCTCGACCGTCCCCCCGAAGCGCTCCACGATCTCCCGGGATCTCTCGAAGTAGAGGGTGAGGAGCTCCCGTACCTCCTCGGCGTCGCGGTCCTCTGAGTACGAGGTGAAGCCCACCAGGTCGGCAAAGAGGACCGTGACCAGGCGACGCTCCGCCAAGGGCTCGATCGGCTCCTCATCCGGGGCGGCCGTCAGCGGGAGGCCGCACTCGCCACAGAAGCGGTCGCCCGGCTGGTTGAGCGTGCCGCACGAGGCGCAGGGGAGGGCAAGCAGGCTCCCGCACTGGCCGCAGAACTTGCGACTGGGGGCGTTCTCGGTTGAGCAGGAGGGGCAGGTCACCACCCTCGGCAAGGCGATCAAACTCTTCCCCCTACAAGGACTGGCGCACGGTTCCGCTCCGACTCCTCCAGGAAGCTCTGCCGAGGTCTCGGCAGGCAGTCCCTAAGTAGCCAGTAGTCGCCTGCGACTAATAACAATCTCCTCCATCGAAGGATGTGTCTATAACCTCCGTGCCCGCGAGTAAGTTGGACAGAAACCATTCGTAAGGCAATTCTGCTTGTAATAGTTATTGATCACCATGGGTGCCACCGCCCCCCGACCAAGAATCTGATTCAGTTCTTCTGTATCCATGCCTGTATCCATGCCGTTGCTGGAATCAACAAGTTCATCCTCCTGGAAGCGTCTGACCTGTTCCCCCAGCTCGGGTGGACTCAGAGACCAGTATAAGAAGGCGGCCATCTGGCTCCTCGAAACCGGTTGGTCGGGACAGAAGTTGCCACTGTTGTCACAACCGATCGAAATACCGTTGGCAACAAGGGCGTTGATGTTGGGTTCGTGGGCATTTCCAGCATCGTCCGAGAAGTAGTCGAAGATGGGTGTCCGCAGGCGCAGCGCTCGCGCAATGAAGCTGGCCATTTCGCCCCTCGTGACGGAACCGTCAGGACAGAACTGGCCGTCCATTGTGCAGCCCACGGTGATCCCATGGGCCGCCAGGCTGTTAATGTCATCCTCCTTACGTCATGTTTCATCGTGGCGTTCCACGATTCAAATCTTCCGACCTTGCAGATTCCTTGCAACGAGACAACCCGTCCCTCCATCTGACTGGTGGAAAGTGCCAATAGGAAGCTCCCCGATCTGGAGCCCGTCGCCATCGCACCGGCCACCGAGGCCATCTCCGTCGCCCGCATCGGGATCAAGGTTCCATCATGCCTCTCGGCCAGGGCGCGCTCCAGCCGCTCGTGAGGGCCGGGGGAGCCAGGCACTTCATGCGAACCACACCTTGGCACTGGCTCGCCCTCCGCGCCGACGGGCCTCACTCCGTTCCTCGGCGCGCGCCGGATCGTGGGTGAAGCAGAACCCCCGAGGTCCGACGATTGAGGCTTCGCAGGGCTTGCAATCGATTAGACTTCCCCGGCACTTGGGAC
>JALYHC010000071.1 GCA_030776765.1 Actinomycetota bacterium
GGCCCGGCGCTCGCCCTGAAGCGCTACCTCTCCAATTCCAAGCGGACGAATCGCGCCACTCCCATCAGGGGGAGATCATCCCGGCCGGAGGAGAAGAAAGGAACGCGCCATCCGGCAGTGGCTGCGAATGCGTCCTCCGCGTGCCTGCCGAACAGCTCGAAGGCCTTACTGATCTGGCCTCCGCATGCCACGCGTCCGGGCCGGAAGCCGCCGGCCCCCAGGGCCAGCCCCTCTCCCAGGGCCCTACCCAAGGAGCGGAAAGCCTCGGCTGCCGCCTCCTCTCCTCCCCTGGCTCGATGGGCGATCCCCTCCACTCCCAGGCCTGCCTTTCCGCCCAGGTCCCGATGGAGGCGCTCCACTGCCCGTGCCGACACCGCATCCTCCAAGATCCCCTCGCCAGAGGGGCCATAGGGAAAGTCCCACAGCTCTCGCGAGCCTTCCTCCTCCCCGGCCGGGCGTCCTCCCACGACGAAGCCCGCACCCAGGCCGGTGCCCACCGTGATTCCCAGCAGCCTGGCCTCGTCCTGGTGCTCGGCCCACCAGGCGCCCAGCGTGAAGGCGAGCGCATCGTTGAGGAAGTAGACCGGCATCCCCACCGCATCCTCCAGCGGCTCCTTCAAGTCCCTCCCGTACAGCGAGGCGAACTTGTGCCGCATCCTCGAGATCCCGGCTTGGTAGTCGAAGGGACCCGGTAGAGCCAGCCCGGCGGCCACCGGAACCAGTCCCCCCGCCCGGGCGGCGCCGCGCAACTCGACCAGCAGCCCGGCGAGCCGCCCCACGATGACCTCGGCCGGCTCCCCCTCTGGGCTGGGGCCTCCCCGAGCCTCACCGAGCGGTTGTCCTTGGGGCGCCATCACATCCCCGGCGACGGTGGTGCCCCCCACGTCGAGGGCCAGGACCACCTCCATCGCTATACGTTTCCTCCCGGGCGGACGAAGGCCTTGACGGCCTTGTAGGGACCGCCACCCGTCCGTCGCAGACGGTATCGACCGACGACGGCGGGGATGACGATGGTCTCGGCATAGGAGAGCGGGTGGACGCTCCCCTCGGCCGTCTCGACCACTACCTCCTCCCCCTCCACCAGGTTGAGGACGTGGAAGCGCCCGTCGGTGTCGTCGAAGACCTCCTCTTCGAAGTCGAGCCGGTGCACGGCGAAGAACAGCTCCGGGAGCCGGCCGAGCGCCAGCTCGGTGCACCCGGGGATGCTGCGCACCACCTCCGGCTCCTGGATAAGCCGCCGGGCCACCTCGCCGCCTCGCAACCCGGAATCGAGGTTGGCGAAGGCGTGCCGGAGGTGGACCGGTCGCAGGCTTCCATCGAGGTCGCCGTGGAGCCAGTCGTAGAAGCGCAAGCTGTAGAGGTAGGGCGTGCTGCTGATCTCGAGGACCAGGTTGCCTTCCCCGCTGGCGTGCGGGGTGCCGGCCGGGATCAGGTAGAGCTGGTGGAGCCGCGCCGGGAAGCTCTGCACATACCGGTCGATCTCGAAGGGGACCTCCTCCCGCTCGGCCCGCTCGGCCTCCGCCCGGAAGTCGCCCAGGTCGGCCTCCTGGCGCAGGCCGAGGAAGATGCGGGCGCCCGGCCTGGTGGCCATGACGTAGTAGCTCTCGTGCTGGGTGTAGGGCCAGCCGAACGTCTCCCGCATGTAGGAAGGACGCGGGTGGCAGTGGACCGACAGGTTGGTTCCTCCCACCGTGTCCAGATAGTCGAAGCGGACCGGGAAGGACCTTCCGAAGCGCCCCGCCACCTCCTCGCCTACCACCTCCTCGCCGCCCTGGGCCATGAGCACCTCGAACCCCACCTCGAGCAGCTCACCGCTTCCCAGCAGGAGGCCGCTTTCGGGAGTGATCAGCTCGTACGACCACGCCAGGTTGGGAGCGTCGGCTCCCGCCCCCAACACCCGGCGCATCCACTGCCCTCCCCAGGAGCCGGGTACGAAGACGGGACGGGCGCGGAAGGGCCGCCGGGACAGGCTCGCCAGCGCACTGCGCAGCGCCTCGCCTGGAATGGAACGGGGGCGGTCGGGGTCGGTGCAGTCGAGGTAGCGGTCCCAGCTCCGCGCCAGGGCGTGCTTGTGGCGATCCTGGATGGGCCAGTCAATGAACATCAGGCGGCGCTCGGTGCCCGCCTCCCCGGGGGGCTGGCCCACGTTGCCGGCCTCACCGGAGCGTATCCGCTGCGCGGCCACCCGCTTGGGAAGGTCGGCGTACCAGAGGCGGTCGTGGCGCACGAGGGCGCTGCCCGGCCCGAAGACCACCGTCACGCCGGCGGAAGGAGGGGCCGGGGGAAGGCCGGCGAAGACACTGGAAAGCGACGCCTGGCCCATCCTGGCGAACTCCGGGTCGCCCAGGAGGGCTCCTCCCTCGGTGGCCCGCTCGATCTCGGCCCAGGGGCGCAGGTAGCGGCGGACGTCGACCTCGTGGATGCGCAGGCCGTAGGAGGAAAGCGCCTCCCGCAGCCCCCGGAGAAAGCGCTCCCAGGAAAGGGCGGCCGGCCCGTCGATCGCCAGGACGGCGGGCCGCCGACGCGCCAGCTCCATCGCCGGCGCCTGGTAGCCGACCTCGATGCCCTTTGTGGGATAGTGAGGAGTGAGGTCGTAGACCACCCGGATGACGTTAGAGCCCGCCTCAGAACTGGCCACCCTGGAAGCCCTGCGCATCCTCAATCTGCATTGGAGGGAGGAAGCCGCCTACACCGCGCCCAACCCCTACACCTACCCTTGGCAGTGGCTGTGGGACTCCTGCTTCCATGCCCTGCTTTGGGGAGCGGTCGGGGACCGGCGGGCGATCGTCGAGCTGGAGAGCGCCTTCCGCTATCAGCGCGGCAGCGGCTTCGTTCCTCACATGGGGTACCAAATGGATCCGGAGGCGGCCGTGAAGCTGTGGGGTGTGCGAGGCTCGTCCACCATCACCCAGCCTCCCATGTACGGGCACGTGGCGCGCTGCCTCACGGAATGGGGCTTCCAGCTGTCTCAGGAACTGCTGGAGCGGATGGAGGCGGCCTTGGAGTTCCTGTGGACGAGCCGGCGGTCCTCCAACGGGCTCCTCTCGTGCTTCCACCCCTGGGAGGCGGGAACCGACGACTCCCCGCGATGGGACGCCTGGATCGATGGCCCCTTCGATCGCTTCGGGAACTGGCGGCGCCGCAAGGCCGAGCTGGTGGACGCCCTGGAGCTCGACGGCGAAGGGGCCGCCGTGGGCAGCAGCCAGTTCGTGGTGCAGCCGGCCAGCTTCAACGCCCTGGCCGCCTTCAACATGTTGGAGCTCTCCCAGGTGACCGGCAGTTCCTCTTGGGAACGCCGGGGCCGGGTCCTGAGCCAGGCCCTGGAAGTGCAATGGGATCCGCAAGTGGCCACCTGGACCGATGCGTCCCAAGGGATGCCGGGCTCTTCACGGGTGCGAACGGTCGAGGCCCTGCTGGGGGTGCTGGTGAGCCGGGACCCCGAGCGGGTGGAGGCGGTCTGGCAGCAGCTCTTCGACCCCCGGGCCTTCCACGCTCCCTTCGGTCCCCGGGGCGTGCACCTCGAGGAGCCTGCTTTCGATCCCGATGGCTACTGGAGGGGGACGAGCTGGCCACAAGTCAACTACCTGCTGTGGGTGGCTGCCCGCCGGCAGGGTCGCCGGGAGCAGGCGGTCCGCCTGGCCGACCAGGCCCGGGCCGGGGCCCGGTCGAGCGGCCATGCCGAGTACTGGAACCCCGATACCGGCCAGGGCCAAGGGGCGGCGCCGCAGTCCTGGTCGGCCCTCTGGCTGCTCATGGACACCGATGGGCGCCGCTCGATCCAGGCTGAGCCATCCCCATTAGGGCCGGTAGGGCCGGAGCTGGTCAGACGTTGATGGCCACGTACTTGGTCTCCAGGTACTCCTCGATCCCCTCGTGGCCCCCTTCCCGGCCGATCCCGGAGGCCTTGACGCCCCCGAACGGCGCCGCCGGGTTGGAGACCATTCCCTGGTTCAGCCCCACCATCCCGGTCTCCAGGCCCTCCGCCACCCGCAGGGCCCGCCGAAGGTCACGGGTGTAGACGTAGGCCACCAGGCCGTAGTGAGTGCGGTTGGCGGCGGCGATCGCCTCGTCCTCCGAGTCGAAGGCCGAGATGGGGGCCACCGGCCCGAAGATCTCCTCGGCTAGGAGCCGCGCCTGGGCGGGAACATCCACCAGCACCGTCGGGTCGTAGAAGTAGCCCTGCCCGTCACCCGCCCGGGCGCCGACCAGCGCGGTGGCCCCCTGGGCCAGGGCGTCGGTCACCAGTCCGGAGACCTTTTGGCGGGAGGGCTGGTCGATGAGCGGTCCCACCTGGACGCCCTCCTCGGTCCCCCGCCCCACGCGCAGCGACCCCATCCGTTCGGCCAGCCGACTGGCGAACACATCCGACAGGGGCTCGGCCACGTGGAAGCGGTTGGCAGACGTGCACGCCTCTCCCATGTTGCGCATCTTGGCCACCATGGCCCCCTCCACCGCAGCGTCCAGGTCGGCGTCCTCGAAGATCAGGAACGGGGCGTTGCCCCCCAGCTCCATCGAGACCCGCAAGACCTGCTGGGCGGAGAGCTCGATGAGCTTGCGCCCGGTCTCGGTAGACCCGGTGAAGGAGAGCTTGCGGGAGCGGGGATCCTGGATGAGCGGCGTCATCACCTCGCTCGGGTGGCTGGTGGTGACGACGTTGAGAACCCCTCCCGGCAGCCCGCATTCGGCCAGGATCTGTGCCAGGGCCAGCGAGGAGAGCGGAGTCTGGTGGGCGGGCTTGAGGACCATGGTGCAGCCGGCCGCGATGGCCGCCCCGATCTTGCGCGTGCCCATGGCGAGGGGGAAGTTCCAGGGGGTGATCATGATGGACGGCCCCACCGGCTGGCGCATGGTGAGCACCCGGCCGCGCCCGTTGGCGGCGACCCCATAGCTGCCCTCGATGCGGACCGCCTCCTCGGAGAACCAGCGGAAGAACTCGGCGGCGTAGGCCACCTCCGCCTTCGACTCGGCGATGGGCTTTCCCATCTCCAGGGTCATGAGCAGGGCCAGCTCGTCGGTCCGGGCCACGATGCGCTCGAAGGCCTGGCGCAGGATCTCACCCCGCTGGCGGGGAGGGTGCCGGGCCCAGGCGTCCTGCTGCTCGACGGCGGCGTCCAGGGCGGCCATCCCGTCCTCGGGGCCGGCGTCGGCCACCCGGCAGAGGACCTCCCCGGTGGCCGGGTCCTCCACCGCCAAGGTGGCACCGGACGCCGCCTCCCGCCACTCTCCACCGACGAACAGGTGGTTGGGGACCCCCTCGACCAGTTCCTGCTCGTGGGTAACAACCGCCATCGCCCGCCTCCTGACTAGGTCCTCGGGAACCCCGAGTGTAACCAGGGGTTTCAACAGAGCGAGGGCCTGACCGACAGCCCTGGATCGTGCCGCCGGGAGCGTCGACTAGCCCTACAGCCTGATCGCCTGCCGGGTTTCCCGGTCCATCCAGCGGATGTGCTCCGGCTGGATGCGCAGCCACACGTCACTGTCCGGCGGTGGGAACAGGTCGGCCCGTGCGGCCACCTTGAGCACGTCGTTGCCGGTCTGGACGGTCAGCAGGTTCTGGGAGCCAAGCGGTTCCAGCACCCGCACGGTGGCCTGGATGAGGCCTTCTTGCTCCTCCTTTTGCACCTCGATGTTCTCGGCCCGGATGCCCAGCATCAGCGGGCGCTCCATGAGCGGCCCCACGTCGGACACCGGCAGCGGCAGCGAGCCGCCGCTCAGGTGCACGACCGGCGAGCCGTCCGGGCGGTCCACCTCCGCCTCGATGAAGTTCATCGGCGGGCTGCCGATGAAGCCACCAACGAACATCTCGCTCGGGTTGTCGTACACCTCCAGCGGGCTGTCCACCTGGACCAGTTGGCCGGTCCGCATCACCGCGATGCGGTCGCCCATGCTGAGCGCCTCGATCTGGTCGTGGGTGACGTAGATGGTGGTAGCTCCCAGCTCCTGCAAGAGCCGCTTCAGGTCCGCCCGGGCCTCCAGCCGCAGCAGGGCGTCGAGGTTGGAGAGCGGCTCGTCCATCAGCAGCACGTCGGCCGGGATGGCCAGCGCCCGGGCCACCGCCACCCGCTGGCGCTGCCCGCCGCTCAGCTGTGCCGGGTAGCGGTCGAGCAGCTCCTCGATCTGCACGAGCTCCGCCGACGACTGCACCCGCCTGCGGATCTCGGCGTCCTTCTCCTTCTGCATGCGTAGGCCGAAGGCGATGTTGTCGAACACCTTGAGGTGGGGGAAGACCGCGTAGCTCTGGAAGACCATGGCGATCCGCCGGTTGCGCGGGGCCAGGTGCGTGACGTCGCGCCCCCCGATGACCACCCTTCCACCGTCGACCCCCTCCAGGCCGGCCAGGCATCGCAGCAGGGTGGTCTTGCCGCATCCCGAGGGACCGAGCAGCACCACGAACTCCCCGTCCTCCACCTGGAGGTCGACGTCGTCGACCGCCACCACCTTGCCGAACTCCTTGCGGACCCGCTCGAAGCGAACCTCAGCCATCACCATCTCCTGTCGTCGCCTTCATCTACTCACCCTCCCCCACAGGCTGAACAGGTACCGGCGAATGACGAAGATCACCACCAGCGCCGGCGCCAGCAGGAAGAAGCCCCCGGCGAAGCGGAAGGGAACGGGGGACTGGTTGAGCGCCGCCAGCACCTGGGCGGGAAGGGTGCGGTTGCGCAGCGTCAGGATGGAGGCGGCGAAGACCTCGTTCCAGGAGATGATCCAGGTGAAGATGGCGGCCGCCGCCAGCCCCGGGAGGGCCAGGGGGAGCACCACCCTTCGGAAGGCGCTCAGCCGGCTGCACCCCAGCGTCATTGCCGCCTCCTCCAGCTCCTCGGAGATGCCGGCGAAGACGCTGGCCGTCACCAAGACGGTGAAGGGAAGCGCCAGGGCGGTGTGCATCAGCGCCAGCCCCAGGTAGCTGTCGTCGATGCCGAAGCGGATGAAGGTCACCGCCAGCGGGATGGAGAGGATGACGATGGGGAAGGCCCGCGTGCTCACCACCAGCAGCCGGAACCCGTTGGCGCCCCGAAAGCGAAAGCGGGCCAAGGCATAGCCGGCCGGCGTGCCCACCGCGATGGCCAGCACCAGGGTGACGAAGGCCACGATGACGCTGCCGCGGAAGGACTCAAGCACCCCCGCCGCCCCCAGAAAGAACTCCATGGTCTCCGTCGAGATCTCCTGGGGCAGGAGCGGCTTGGGGTAGCTGTAGATCGCCTCCTCGGTGGAGAATGCGGCCAGGGTGATGAAGTAGACGGGCAGCAGGACCCAAAGCGCCATCAGCACCGCGCCGGCGTGCAGCAGGACGTCGCGCAGCCGAGAGGTCCTGGGGCCGCTCATACCAGCTTCTGCTCCGGAGGGGTGCGCAGCATGCGCAGGATGAGGGCGGTGGCGACCACCGAGAGGACCAGGATGAGGCCGGCGTAGGCTGCGGCGACGTTGGCGTTGCGGACACTGGTGTGCCAGCGCCATGCCTCGGCGGTGAGCACGGTGGCCCCCCTCCCGGTGAGGGCGATCACCGTGGCGAAGACCTGGAAGGCGAGGATGGTGCGGAAGATCAGCGCCACCTGGATGCTCGGCTTGAGCATCGGCAGGATCACCCGGCGCACCCGCTGCCACAGCCCGGCGCCGAAGACCTCGGCCGCCTCCAGGTAGTCGCGGGGAATGCCCTGAAGTCCCGCCACCAGGATGATCATGATCAACGAGGTGGCCCGCCACACCTCGGCCAGCACCACCGCCAGAAGCAGCAGCTGCGGCTCTTGGTAGTTGAGCCAGATGAACGGGCGCTCGAGGATGCCGATGCCCTGCAGCAGCGTGTTGAGGTAGCCCTGCTCGGTGAAGACCGCCAGCCACACGATGCCCGCCGCCAACTCCGAAACGGCCAGGGGGATGGCGTAGATGTAAAGGAAGATCCCCCGGCCCCGCAGCCGCTGGTTGTTGACCAGGAGTGCCATGACCAGCGCCACGATGAACTGGACGGGGAGGATCACCACCAGCAGGACCAGGGTGAAGCGCAAGGCGTCGGCGAAGTTGGCGTCGCCCAGCATCCGCTCGATGTGCTGGAGTGTGAACCCTCCCTCGGCGTCCTGGAAGGCCAGCCCGAAGGCCCGCACCATCGGCCAGGCGAAGAAGAGCAAGACGTAGATCACCGTGGGAAGCACCAACCAGTAGGGCAGTAGGCTGGTGGGCCCGCCCCGGCGTGCCGCGGCGCGCGGCGCTGACTCCTCCTCTTCGACTGGGGCCGCCGGGGTCCTCTGCTCGAGCGCCATCTACTGCACCGGGCAGGGCTCCCCTTCGCTGGGCGGGTCGGGCTCCCAGCAGGGGGCCCCGGTCTCCTGCATCACCGACTCCAGGGCCTGCGCCTGCTGCTCGAGGACGCTTGCGATCTCGGCCTCCTGCAGGATGATCTGCTGGAAGCTGTCGGTGAACACCTTGTTGAAGTCACCGCTCAGCTCCCCGAGCCCGATGGGCAGCAGCGAAGGCAGGGCCTCCGGGGCCTCGGTCTGCTGCTGCACGGCTTCGGCTTCGGCACTCACCCCCGGGGAGAGGTCGGCGGGGAGCTCGGCGTCCACCACCGGGAAGAAGGCCACCTCCCGCAGGGTGGTGAACTGGGTCTCGGGTTCGGTCAGGTACCGGATCAGCTCTGCGGCACCCTCCGGGTTGGGAGCCGTGTTGGGGATGGCCAAGCCGGCCAGCACCGGCATGAACGCCTGGCCCTCCGGCCCGGTCGGGGCCGGGAAGGCCACGAAGTCGTCGGGCCGAGCTTCCAGGGCGTCGATGAGGCGCGCCACGTGGTCCCAGGCCACCCACACCTCCTCGGAGAGGAGGGGCTCCTGCATGAACTCGTAGCTCACCGACTGTGGATGCGTGTACTGCCAGATGTCCGAGAGCCACTGCCAGGCCGGCTCGGACTCGGTGAAGGTGGTGACCAGGCCCCCCGTGAAGGAGGGGATGAGGTAGCCCTGGAAGAAGCGGTGCATGAGGCCGCCCTCGCCGGCCGGGAACCCCACCTTGTTCTGGCCGGTCGCTTCGGCGATGTTGCCGGCCCACTCCAGGTACTGCTCGTAGGTGAGGGCCTCGACGTCCGCCCCTTCGGGGAGGTGCTCGAGGGCCTTCTGGTTGGCCGCCATGATGTAGGTGCCCTGCATCCAGGGCACATAGAACGTGCTGTCGGTGCCGAGGGTGGCCAGCTCCGTGTACTGCTCCGAGAAGCCGCGGTCGCTGAGCTCGCCCATCAGGTCGGAGACATCGGTCAACAAGTCGGTCCCCGCCGACACGAAGTCGCCGTGCAGGCCCCCGAGCAGGTCGATGCTCCCTTCGCCCGCCTCGGCCTCGGCGGTCACCCGGTCCGCCCAGGCGGCGTAGTTCTCGGCTCCGATGAACTCCACCTGCCCGGTGAAGTCGGGCAGGATGGCGTTGCGCACCTTCTCCGCTTCCTCGATGGGGGCCAGCTGGGTCGAGAAGAACACCACCTCGCCGGCTTGCGCGGCTTCCTCGGCCGGCGCCTCCCCTTCGGCGGCCGTCTCGCCGGTGGGGGTCTCTCCCTGGGGAGACGCGCAGGCCGCCCCCACCAGCCCCACCAGCAGCAAGAGAACGAGCAGTCGCCAGTAAGCCCGCCCAAGCGTCATCACACCCTCCCTTGTTCCGCAGCCGACCGGCGGATCGTAGCGATCGAGGCGATTCCCAGCGGCCTGCACGATGATTTTCTTTGGACCAGCCGGAGCCAAGAGACCACTCTTGGCGCGTGTCAGGCGGGCGCCCCCTCCAGGAAGCTGGACAGGAATCGGTAGGCGCGAACGTTGGCCCGGCAGGCCAGGCCGATGGGGAAAGCGTCGAAAGAGTGCACGCCGCCCGGGTAGACAGCCAGTTCGGCCCGGTTGCCGGCCGCTTTCCAGCGGGCGTGCATGAACAGCGTGTCGTCCAGCAACGGGTCCAGGGTCCCGACGGAAAAGAGCGCCGGAGGCATCCCGCCCAGGTGGGCATAGAGCGGGGAGACATCCGGCTCCCGGCGCCGCTCGGGGGGGACGAACTGATCGGCCACCCATTCGATCTCACGGGTGCAAGGCCCGGGGAGCCGCTCCCCCCAGCTCCTGGCGCTGGGGGTGAGGCTCAAGTCGAAGAGGCCGTACGCCAGATTGGCGGCCGCGAAGCCGCTGGTGCCGTATCGGTCGCGCCTCCGCAACAGGGTCACCACCGCCAGGCTGGCCCCGGCCGACTCCCCACCGATCAGCAGGTGCTGGGTTCCGAGCTCGGGGGACCCGTGCTCCACCAGCCACTCTGCCGCCGCATAGCAGTCGTCGGGGGCTGCCGGGTAGGGGTGCTCGGGAGCCAGCCGGTAGTCCACGCTCACCACCACCACCCGGCAGGCCAGGGCCAGCGCCTCGAGGCGGTCGTCCTGCAGCCTTGCCGAGCCGATCACCCATCCGCCGCCGTGCAGGTGCAGGTAGGCCCCTCGCGCCCCCGGCGGCACGAACACCCGAAGCCGGAGCAGGCCACCGGGACCGGGGATGGTCCGCTCCTCGGCCAGGTCGGAGACCACCACCGGTCCACGGGTCCCCCGCTGGCGTGCTTCGGCCAGGGCCTCGGGCGGGGGAGGCCAGGGCGGCCGCTCGGCGGCCAGCATCTCCTCGAGCTGGGCGTTGAAACAGCGAGTTTCGGCGTCGACGGCCGATTCATCGAAGACACTCGGATCCGGGCCCATCCCACCTCCAGCGGCGGCTGGTTCCCTCACTACCGTACAAACCCATGGCGGTCGGTCCCCGGCTCCGGCAGAGCGAACTCATCCGGCGGGCGGAGGCGGTGCTGCGGGGCAACGACGAAGGCAGCTTCATCAAACCCGGCCCCCGACAGTACCCGGGCCAGTGGAACTGGGACGCCGCCTTCGTGACCATGGGCCTGGCCCACATCGATGCAGAGCGCGGCCGACGAGAGGTGCGCTCGCTGCTCGCCGGCCAGTGGGCCGACGGCATGGTTCCCCACATCGTCTTCCATGCCGAGGACGTCGACTACTTCCCCGGCCCGAGCGTGTGGGACTCGCCGAGCCGGCCGGGGGCCCCTCCCCTCCCGACGAGCGGCATCACCCAGCCTCCGGCCCTGGCCGGAGCGGTACGGCTCCTCCACGAGCGCTCCCCCGACCGGCCCTTCCTGGAGGAGGTGGTCCCCCGCCTGGACGCCTGGCATCGCTGGCTGCACCGGCAGCGCCAATTCGACGGGTCGGGCCTGGTGGCCATCGTCCATCCCTGGGAATCGGGGACCGATGACTCGCCCCGCTTCCTCCCCGCCCTGGAGGCGCTTCGGCTGGAGGAGGTCCCCCGGTTCGAGCGCCGAGATCGGCGCCACGTCGTCTCCTCCCAGCGTCCCACCGACCTCGACTACCGCCGCTACGTGTTCCTGCTCGACCGGCTGCGGCGCCACGGCTACCGGCCGGCTTCCCTGCGGGAGGCGCCCTTCGCCTACCTTGACGCCTCCTTCAATGCCCTGCTTGTCGCCGCAGAGGAAGACCTGGGGGACCTGTGGGAGGAGATCGGCCAGAAGGGGGGCGAGGCGCGGGCGCGGGCCGAGGGCATGCGGGCCGCCCTGGGCGCCCAATGGGATCCGGAGACGGGACTGTTCAGGGACCGCGACTTGCACGGCAACGATGGAAGCCAGGAGACCGTCGCAGGGCTCATCCCGCTCTACGCAGGCGTCCCGCAACCCCACCAGGCCGCTCGCACGGCGAGGGCGATGTGGGACCCGGCC
>JALYHC010000072.1 GCA_030776765.1 Actinomycetota bacterium
TCCTGGAAGAAACCGGCCAGTGCCCCCACCCCCAAGAAGGCGAAGGCGGTGGCCGCCTGGGCGAAGGTGGCCACCCCCACCACCAGCCATGGATAGCCGGCCAAACTCTCGACTGGCCGTCTCCTCATCTGGCCGTCCTCCGCGTTGTCGGATGGATATAGTCGGCTGGTAGATCTCTTACCCAGTTCCGCCTGGCGGACCCGATGGGGAGGTATGACGTGAAACTCACCAGCCGGGCGGGCCTCGTGCTCGCCGTGCTGCTTCTGCTGATGACCGCCTGTGCGCCCGAGCAACCGGCCGGCCAGCAGCTTCCGGAAACCCCTGTGACGACCGAGGCGGCCCCCGCCGAAGAGCCGGCCGAGGAACCGGCCACCACCGCTCCGGCTCCGGCGGAGACGGAGGCCGCGGGCGAGGTCCCCGAAGAGATCGTCATCGGCATCCCGGCCTCGCTTACCGGGCAGTTCGAGGCCCTGGGCCGCCAAGGACTGGACGGCCTGCAAATGTTCGCCGACTGGGTGAACGAGGAGCGGGGGGGCGTCGACGTAGGCGGCACCAGCGTCCCGGTGCGGATCGTCTTCGGCGACGATCGCAGCGACAAGGACACCGCCCTCCGCCTGTTCGAGAAGCTGGTCGGCGACGGGGCGCACTTCATGTTCGCCTCCTACTCCTCCAGCTTGACGCTGGCCCAGGCCCCCCTCGCCGAGCAGCTGGACGTGGTCACCATGGCCTGGGGTGCCAGCTCCGACGAGATCTGGCAGCAGGGGTTCACCCGGGTGGTGGGGGTCTACACGCCGGCCAGCCAGTACGACCACACCCTGCTGGAGTTCGTCACCGAGGCCGACCCGGCCGCCCAGACCATCTCCATCGCCTACAAGGAAGACCCCTTCACTGTGGCCGAGGCGGAGGGGGCGCGGGCCAAGGCGGAGGAGCTGGGGATGGAGGTGGCCTTCTACGACCGGTACCCCGTGCAGGCCACCGACCTCTCCCCCATCCTCACCCAGGCGTGGGGCCCTCAGCCCGACGTCCTGCTCGTGGTGGCCCACTTCCAGGACGGCGCCCTGGCCGCCCGGCAGATGCAGTCGCTGGGCATCGACCCCATGGCCTCCTCCTTCGGCTCGGGGGCGGCCACCACCGACTGGTGGGACGAGCTTGGAGAGGCCGCCCAGGGCACCTTCGGCCCTGCCCAGTGGGAATCTGGCCAGAGCGTGGACCCGGCGGCCTTCGAGGAGGAGAACTGGGTGGGCCCCCAGGTGACCCCTTCGGACTGGGCCCAGCAGTACGAGGAGCGCTTCGGGTACGCCCCCGACTACCGGGGCGGCCTTTCCTTCGCCTCCGGGCTGGCGCTGGTGGCGGCCATCGAGCAGGCGGGGAGTATCGAGACCGAGGCGGTCATCGAGGCCTTCAAGGAACTGGACATCCAGAGCCTGGGGGGCGGCTTCCGGGTGGACCCCGAGACCCTCATCCAGGTGGGCCACGACATGCTCACCATCCAGTGGCAGGACGGCGACAAGGTCATCGTCGCCCCCGAGGAGGCGGCCACCGGGCCGGCCATCTACCCGGCCAACCAGTGAGGCGAACGAGGCCGGGCGGCTGAGCCATGGAGCTGCAGGTGGTGGTGAACGGCCTCCTCATCGGGGGCGTCTACGCCATCGCCGCCTTGGGCCTGGGGCTGGTGTGGGGGGTAATGTCGGTGGTCAACGTGGCCCACGGCGACCTGCTCGTCTTCCTGGCCTACATGACCTGGGTGCTGGTCACCCTCCAGCACCTGTCCCCCTTCGTGGCCCTGGTGCTGCTCATCCCGGTCGGGTTCGTGGCCGGGATGCTCCTCTACCGCCTGCTGGTCCGCCACCTGGTGGGCCGCACCGAGGTGGAGCTGATGTCGCTGGTGCTGTTCTTCGGCCTGTCGGCCATCGTCTACGGCTTCTCGGCCTACCAGTGGGGGGCCGACTTCCGCTCCATGCCCATCCCGCTTCCCACCTTCCGCCTCTTGGGGGTGGTGGTGCCCGGCACGCGGCTGGCGGCCTTCGTGGTGGGGGCAGCGCTGATGCTGGGTCTGCGCTGGTTCTTCCGCAAGACCTACTGGGGGAAGGCCATCCGGGCGGTGGCCCAGAGCCGTCAGGCGGCCAGGACCCTCGGCATTGACCCCGACCAGGTTTCGGCGGTGGCCTTCGGTGTCGCCCTCGCCTACACGGGAGTGGCCGGCTCGCTGATCGCCATGACCAGCCCTCTCAGCCCGTTCCTGGGCGTGCCCTATGTGGGGCGTTCCTTCGCGGTGGTGGTGCTGGGCGGCCTGGGCAACCCGCTGGGCGCCCTGGTGGGAGGGCTGATCCTGGGACTGGTGGAGAGCATCTCCAGCCTGTGGATCACCTTTGGGCTCTCCCCGGCGGTGGCCTTCGTGCTCCTCATCCTGGTGCTGATCTTCCGCCCCCAGGGGCTCTTCAAGCCCCTGCGCGCCCGATGAAGACCGGGCTCCCCGTCCGCCTCCTCAGCAAGCGAGAGCCGGCCCGCCTCCTCGACCTGGCCTTGGCGGCGCTAGGCATCCTGGTGGTCCTGTTCCTCGCCTGGCAGCCGATTCGTCCGGGGGCGGCCCTGATCTTTTGGTTCAACCTGATGAAGTTCATCGTCCTCGCCCAAAGCCTCAACCTGATCACCGGCTACACGGGGTACGTCGACTTCGGGCACGTGGTCTTCTTCGGCCTGGGCACCTACGTGGCGGGCATCGCCCTCGGCCAGCTGGGCCTGCCGGTGCCGGTGCCGCTGTGGGTCTTCGGCGGCCCGCTTTTGATCGCCCTCCTGGCGGTGGTGGTGGGGATGCCCGCCCTGCGGTTGCGGGGGGCCTACTTCGCCATCGCCATGCTGTCGTTCAACGAGGCCACCAGGCTGGTGGTGCTCAACCTCCCGCGGGACTTCGCCGGCGGGGCCTTCGGCATCCCCACCCCGGAGATCTACGACCCCCACACCGCCTTCTACGCCATGGTGGGCCTGCTGGTGGCCATCACCCTGTTCGCCGTCTGGCTGACCAGCTCCCGCTTCGGGGTGGGGCTCAAGGCGATCCGGGACGACGAGGACGCCGCTTCGGTGATGGGCATCAGCACCACCCCCTACAAGCTGGCCGCCTTCGGGGTCTCCGCCTACTTCGCCGCCGCCGCCGGGGCGGTGGACTTCTGGTTCGTGGCCTTCACCTCCAACGAGCTGGTGTTCAACAACATCGTCACGGTGGAGATGGTGGCGGGGGTCTTCCTGGGCGGGGCCGGCACGGTGGTGGGGCCGGTGCTAGGGGCCACCATCCTCTACGGGGTGCGGGACTTCCTCTGGGGCCGCTTCCCCTTCCTGTATCTGCCGCTCTTCGGGGCGGTGATCGCCGCGGTGGTGCTGTACGTCCCCGGCGGAGTGGTGGGGTTCGTCGAGGACCGGGTGCCCGCCTTGCGGGCCAAGATCAGGTGACCGACAGCCAGGAGGAGACGATGCGCCGCAGGTCCTCGCCCAACTGGTCGGTGGACCCCTGGTCGGAGACCCGCCCCAGCTCCATCACGTAGAGGTAGTCGCTGCGGGGTACCGCCTGGTTGATGTTCTGGTCCACCAGCAGGATGGTCTTGCCCAGCTCCTTGAGGCGCAGCACCTCGTCGTAGGCCTCCCCGGCCAACTTGGGGGCCAGGCCCGCCGAGGGCTCGTCGAGCAGGATGACCGACGGGTCGGGCATGAGGATGCGGGCGATCTCCAGCATGCGCTGCTCGCCTCCAGAGAGCGACCCGGCCTCCACCTGGTGGCGCCGAGCCAGCGCCGGGTAGTGCTGGTAGATGCGCTCCTTCGCTTCTTGCACCCGGGCGCCATCACGACGGAAGGTCCAGGCCCCCAGCTCCAGGTTCTCGTCCACCGACATCTCCGGGAAGACCGTGTGGGCCTGGTCGACGAAGCCCACCCCCAGGCGCATGCGGTCCTGGGCCGCCAGGCGGGTGATGGCCTGGCCGTCCAGGTAGACGTCCCCCTGCCGGGGTCGCAGGTAGCCGAAGAGCGTCTTGAGCAGGGTGGACTTGCCGGCGCCGTTGGGACCGATGACGCAGGTGACCAGCCCCTCTCGGGCCTCCACGGTCACGTCTTGCAGAACGTTGATGTCGGCGAAGTAGGCCACCGTGAGCTTCTCACCCCTGATCGGCATGCGCCGGCTCCTGCTGCCCGAGGTAGATGTCCACCAGCCGCTCGTCGTTGAGCACCTGGTCCGGCGGCCCGTCCAGATAGTTGCCCCCCAGATGCATGGCGAAGACCCAGCCACACAGCGCCGCCACCACCGGCATCTCGTGGCTGACGACCAGAAAGGTGGTGCCCCGCTCCCGGTTGGCGGCCCGCACCGCCTCGATGAGGGTCTGCTTGAGCTCCGGGTGGACGCCGGCGAAGGGCTCGTCCATCAGCACCAGTTGGGGCTCGGCCATCAGCGCCCGCGCCAGCTCCAAGAGCTTCTGCTGCCCGCCCGACAGCTCTCGTGCGTACTGGCCGGCCTTGTCGCTCAGGTCGACCAGCTCGAGCAGCTCCTGGGCCCGCTCCCGGATCCCCCCGCTGATCTCCCCCCGGTGGGACACCGGCACCAGCACGTTGTCGACCACCGTCAGCCGGCGAAAGACCCGCGGCACCTGAAAGGTCCTTCCCACCCCCCGCCGGGCGATCTGGGCCGGATTGAGGGCCTGGATGGGCCGGTTGCCCAAGCGGATCTCACCGGCGTCGGCCTCATGGAGGCCGGACAGCACGTCCATGAAGGTGGACTTTCCGGCCCCATTGGGCCCGATGAGGGCCACCACCTGGCCAGGCTCCACCTCCAGCGAGAAGCCGTCCACGGCCACCACCCCCCCGAACCGCTTCACCACCCCGGTTGCTTCAAGGAGGGCCATCCCAGAGCCCATCTTACGTACCTCTCCCTCCCCCGCTTGCGGGGGAGGGCTGGGGAGGGGGTCTTCACTCCTCCTTGGGGAGGGGCGTCATTAGCGACTCAGGCTGGCTCAAAGATTCTCGAGTGCGGGTGACGTGACCCTGGCCTGGTCTCTATCCGAGGAACTCGTCCAGGATAAGACGGCTTGGCCCGGCGGCTTTCCTGGAGTTAGCCTCCCAGGAGCAACGGCAAAGAGAGGAGGCCTCCATGCACGCGCGGGTGACCACGGTCCAGGGAACGCCGGATTCCGTCGACGAGGCGGTCGGGGTTGTCCAGGGGGTGATCGCCCAAGCCCGGCAGATTCCCGGGTTCAAGGGCGTCCTCTCGCTGGTCAATCGGGAGACGGGGAAGGGGATCACCGCCACTCTGTGGGAGAGTGAGGAGGCGATGCGGGCCAGCGAAGAGGCGGCCGACAGCCTCCGGGGACAGGCAGTCAGCGCCGTGGAGGGCTCGAACCTCGTCTCGGTCGAGCGGTACGAGGTCGCCATCGACGAGCGGGGGAGTTGAGCGGGAACCACCCGGCCAGCGGAGCTACCTGCAGTCGCGAATCACAGGTGCGGGCGAGGGCTTGATCAGCTCCGAGGCGAGGTTGGTATCGAGGATGATCACTCGAGGTCCGCAGCGCGCGTCCAGGTCGTCCGCGGCGGCACCTCGAGGTCAGCGCCCCCTATCTCCCCGAAGCAAGCCATCACTGCCCGGAAAATCACGGTGGCACTAACGCAAGGCAACGCTCGAACCGGTTTGCTGCCGTCCGGGTGGCAGCAGCGTCGATCAATCGTTCACCGGTACAGTGGCCCGGTGCTGGAGAGCTTCCACCCGGCCGTTCGCACCTGGTTCGAGCGCCGCTTCCCGGAGGGCCCCACCGAGCCCCAGGCCGCCGGCTGGCGGGAGATCGCCGCCGGCCACCACACCCTGATCGCCGCCCCCACCGGTTCCGGCAAGACCCTGGCCGCCTTCCTGGGCTGCATCGACCGGGCCTACCGGCACAACCAAGCCGGCAGCGGGCCGCAGGTGGTCTACGTCTCCCCCCTCAAGGCGCTGGCCGTCGACATCCACCAGAACCTCGAAGCCCCTCTCCGGGAGATCCGAGAGGTGGCCGCCGAGCTGGGAATGCCCACCCCCGAGGTGCGGGTGGCGGTCCGCACCGGCGACACCGCCGGCTCCGAGCGGGCCGCCATGCTCAGGCGCCCCCCTAACTTCCTCATCACCACTCCCGAGTCCCTCTACCTACTGGTGACCGCCCCGCGCAGCCGGGCGATGCTGGGCGGGGTCCGCACCGTCATCGTCGATGAGATCCATGCGGTGGCCGGCAACAAGCGGGGATCGCACCTAGCCCTCACCCTGGAGCGGCTGGCTCACCTGGTGGAGGGCGAGGCCCCTCAACGGATCGGCCTGTCGGCCACGCAGCGGCCCATCGAGGCCATCGCCCGGCTGCTGGTGGGAACCGGGCCCGACGCTTCCCAGCCCGACGGTTCGCCTCGCTGCGCCATCGTCGACGTCGGGCACCAGCGCCGCCTCGACCTCGCCCTGGAGCTTCCCGACGACGAGCTGGGGGCGGTGGCCTCGGCCGAGCAGATGGCCCAGATCCTCGACCTCATCGCCACCCACGTCCAGGGCCACCGGACCACCCTGGTGTTCGTCAACACCCGGCGGATGGCCGAGCGGGTGGCCCACCAGCTGGGGGAGCGGCTCGGCGAGGACCAGGTGGCCGCCCACCACGGCAGCCTCTCCAAGGACCGCCGCCGGCGCGTGGAGGCACGACTGCGGGCCGGCCAGCTGCGGGCGCTGGTGGCCACCGCCTCCCTCGAGCTGGGGATCGACATCGGGCCGGTGGAGCTGGTCTGCCAGATCGGCTCGCCGCGCAGCCTGGCCACCTTCCTGCAGCGGGTGGGCCGCTCCAACCACACCCGCAGCGGGACCCCAAGAGGGGTGCTGTTCCCCACCTCCCGCGACGAGCTGGTCGAGTGCGCCGCCCTCCTGCGGGGCACCTTCGCCGGGCACCTGGACGCCGTCCATCCGCCCATCACCCCCCTCGACATCCTCGCCCAGCAGGTGGTGGCCGAGTGCTCGGCCCAGGAGTGGTTGGAGGACGGCCTCTTCGAGCTGGTCCGGCGGGCCGCCCCCTTCGCCGGACTACCGCAGGAGGACTTCGACGAGGTGGTGGAGCTGGTCTCGGAGGGGATTCGCACGGGCCGGGGGCGGCGCGCCGCCTATTTGCACCGTGACCAAGTCAACGGCCGCCTCCGGGGCCGCCGGGGCGCCGCCATGGCGGCCCTCACCTCCGGCGGGGCCATCCCCGAGCTGGGCGACTACCGGGTGGTGGCCGAGCCCGACGACACCTTGGTGGGGACCGTCAACGAGGACTGGGCCATCGAGAGCATGGCCGGCGACGTCTTCTTGCTGGGCACCACCTCGTGGCGCATCCGACGGGTGGAGCCGGGCACGGTGCGGGTGACCGACGCCGGGGGCGCACCGCCGTCGGTCCCCTTCTGGCTGGGAGAGGCACCGGGGCGCACCGAGGAGCTCTCCCAGGAGGTGTCGGACCTGCGGGCCGAGGTGGAGGCGCGGCTGCATGCCGGCGATGCCGACGGAGCACGGCGGTGGCTGGGGGAGGCATGCGGGCTCGATGGAGCGGCGGCCGACACCATCGTTCGCTACCTGGGAGCCGGGCTGGCAGCCCTGGGGGTGCTACCCACCAAGGACACCTTGGTGTTGGAACGCTTCTTCGACGAAAGCGGGGGGACCCAGCTAGTGGGGCATGCCCCCTTCGGGGCCCGGCTCAACCGAGCCCTGGGGCTGGCGCTTCGCAAGCGCTTCTGCGTCACATTCGACTTCGAGCTGCAGGCGGCCGCCAGCGACGACGCCATCTTGCTCTCGCTGGGGCCTCAGCACAGCTTCCCCCTGGAGTCGGTTCCCAAGTTCTTGGCCTCGAAGACGGTGGAGGAGGTGGTCCGCCAGGCCGTCCTCACCTCGCCGATGTTCGCCGCCCGCTGGCGGTGGAACCTCAACCGCTCGCTGGCCGTGCCCAGGATGCGCGGCGGCCGCAAGAACCCGGCGCCCATTCAGCGTATGGAGGCCGACGACCTGATGGCGGCCGTCTTCCCCACCCTGGCCGCCTGCCAGGAGAACGTCGCCCCCGGGCCGATGGAGATCCCCGACCACCCCCTGGTCCGCCAGACCCTGCACGACTGCCTGCACGAGGCCATGGACGTGGAGGGCCTCAGGGAGCTGGTGGCGGGCATCGAGTCGGGCGGCGTTCGGGTGATGGTGCGCGACACCACCGAGCCCTCGGTGCTGGCCCACGAGATCCTCAACGGCCGCCCCTTCACCTACCTCGATGACGCCCCCCTGGAGGAGCGCCGCAGCCGGGCCGTCCAGCTACGCCGGGGCCTGCCGGTGGAAGCCCGCGACCTGGCCCGGCTCGACCCGGAGGCCATCGAGCGGGTGCGAGAGGAGGTGCGGCCCGACCCCCGCAGCGCCGACGAGCTCCACGACCTGCTGTTGACGGTGATCGGGCTCCGCCCGGTGGACGACTGGCGCCTGTGGTACGAGGAGCTGGTGGAGGAGCACCGGGCGGTCACCGTGGAGGCGCCGGGGGCGGCCCTGTGGGGCGCCGTGGAGCGGCGCCCGGCCCTCGAGCTGCTCTTCCCCGGCGCAGCGGTGAGGCCCGACCACGGTTCGCCGCTGGCGGCGGCCTCCATCGACCGAGAGGCGGCGGCGGCCGAGATGCTGCGCGGCCACCTCGACTACCGGGGCCCCTCCACCCTCGCCCAACTCCTGGAGGCGACCGCCCTGCCAGAGCCCGAGGCGCTGGTAGCCCTGGCCCGGCTGGAGGCGGAGGGGTTTGCCTTCCGGGGGAGCTTCACCTCCCCCGACGGCCCCGAGGAGTTCTGCGCCCGACGCCTGCTGGCCCGCATCCACGGCTACACCCAGGCGCGCCTGCGGCGGGAGATCGAGCCGGTGACCGCCCAGGACTTCATACGGTTCCTGCTGCGGTGGCAGCACGTCTCCCCGGGCACCAGGCGGGAGGGGCGGCTGGGAGTGCTGGCAGTGGTGGAGCAGCTCCAGGGCTTCGAGCTGGCCGCCGGTGCCTGGGAGGAGGCGGTCCTCAGGAGTCGAGTGGAGGGCTACCGCACCGAGTGGCTGGACGACCTCTGCCTCGCGGGGGACGTGACCTGGGGGCGCCTGTCGCTGCGCGAGGGCGACGACGCCCCCCGGCGCAGCGGCATGGCGCCGTCGCGCGCCACCCCCATCACGCTGGCCATCCGGGACGACCTTCCCTGGCTGATGAGAGCGGCCCGCGGGGACCGGGCCCCTGCCGACCCGGAGCCCGGCCGCACCGGCGAGGTGCTGGAAGCCCTCCGCGAGCGCGGGGCGCTCTTCCAGTCCGACCTCCGCACCATCACCCGCCGCCTTCCCGGGGAGGTAGAGGAGGCGCTGTGGGATGGGGTGGGAC
>JALYHC010000073.1 GCA_030776765.1 Actinomycetota bacterium
CGCCAGATGGTGACCATGTGGTGGGAGACCCGGGGAGACATTGCCTGAAGATCAACCTAAGGCTCTAGCAGCGCCTCACGCGCGGCTAGTGCAAAGCATTCAGGGTGCGCGGAACCGCCCGGGATGAATGAAAATCGCTGCACCCGCATCCGGTGACCACGACATCTTCTGGCTCGGTCCCTATTTACGTCTCAGATCAACCAGGTGCCTGAACCGGCTGCTCTCGACTAGGTTCCTGCCTTGGCATCCTGGTGGCGGCTGACCCCGTCCTTGAACCTATGTTCGGTCCTGGGATCCCGGCTCCGCCCCCTGGCCATCACCGATGGCCACCTCCAGCGGGAGCTGGCCGCCGTTGCCGTTGTGGCCGCTGGCGTAGAGACCCGCCGGGACGTCCAGGATCTGGGCCACCTCGTCGCCCGAGATCGTCTTGCGCTCTTCCAGCACGTCGGCCAGGCGCAGCACCTGGTCCTTGTGGGCCTCCAGCAGCTCCTCCACCTCCCGGTACAACCGGGCCAGGCGCTTCTCAACCCGCTCGTTCATCTGCGTCAGGACCGTCTGGGTCGGGTCGGCGCCGGGCCCCAGCAGGTGGCGGGAAGCCAGGAAGAGCGAGGTGATCCCCTCGCCCATGCCCCAGGCCCCTTCCATGAGGGCGGTGAGCTGGGTGGCGCTCTGCAGGTCGCCGGAGACGCCCGAGGATGAGTCGCCGGCGAAGAACATGCGCTCCCCCACCAGCGACGCCAGCGAGACCTTGATGTCCGTCTCGTACTCCGTCTTCCACTGGGTGTAGCGGTCCTCCACCGGAAGGTTTTTCACCATCCCCAGGGCCTGGGAGTGCTTCTCGATGGTGACCACGTCGATGGCCATGTGGGTGCGCAGCAGGTGGGCGGTGACCGCGTGGCACGCCTCGTGGACCGCTACCGCGTGGCGCTCCCGCTCCACGTACTGGACGTTCTCGGGCGGCCCCAGCTCCTTCAACGCCTTGGCGCGCCACAGGTCGTCCCAGGTGACCACCTCTCGCCCGTCCCGGATGGCCAGGATGAGCGCCTCGTTGACCAGGTCCTTGATCTTGGCCCCGCTGAAGTAGGGGGTCATCACCGCCAGTCGGTCGACCTGCTCGGGCGCCAGGTCGTTGGGCACCTTGGCCAAGTAGCCCTCCAGTGTCCTCACCCGGCCATCCTTTGAGGGGTACGGGACCTTGTAGATGCGGTCGATGCGGCCGGGGCGAAGCAGGGCCTCATCGAGCGCCTCCGGCATGTTGGTGGCCATCACGATGAGGATGCGGTACTTGGGTGGTGCCTTGGGCTTCATGCCCAGCATGCGGCGGATACGGTTGCCCAGGCCCCGTGGCTTGGTCAGCCCGGATATCTCGCTGAGCAGCGCCTGCAGGGTCCCCATGCCTCCCCCGCCCATGCCTGCGCCGACGAAGATGCGATCGAGCAGGCGGCGCTTGGGGGCCGGGTCGCTCTCCTCGGCGAGCGGCAGGCGGGACGCCTGCTGGAGGGCCTGGTGGGTGGGGTCGGACAGGTAGTTCCAGCCGTTGCACGAGAAAAGCGCCGTCCCCAGCGACGGCTGCCACGGCCCCTGGCCGGCCAAGGCCCCGCGGCTGCCCAGGGAGTCGGCCTCGTCGAAGAAGACGATGACGCCGCCGAACTTCAGCGAAAGCTTGCGCAGCTTGCGGAAGAGGCTCTTGACCTTGAGGATGCCCACCCCCATGAACATGTTGATGAAGCTCCCGGGATCGACGAAGACGAAGGGCTTGCCCGTCTCTCCGGCCATGGCCTCGGCCATGAGGGTCTTGCCGGTGCCTGGGGGCCCCCATAAGAGGAGGCCCCCGGGGAGGTAGCCACCCCGATCCTCGATCTCGTCGGGCTTATCCAGGAAGGCGATGCTCTCCTTGACCAGCTCCAGCACGTGGTCCTGGCCCCACACCTGCTCGAAGCCGGTCTCGATGTCCTCCGGGTAGTGGACGTCCACGCCCCCCTTGGAGAGGAACCAGAAGATGGCCACGAACTGCAAGACGACCGCCGAGATGATGAAGATGAGATAGAGGAGCATCGGCAGGATGCCCAGGAACAGCCGCGGGGTCTGGGCGATGGCCTCAGCGGGGCCGTCGATGCCGTCCACCAGCAGGGTCACCAGCCAGGCGTATGCAGAGATGATCACTGCCCAGCGCACCACCCGAGCCACGCGGAAGCGGGTCCAACTCGGCACCTTGTCGAGCGTCCGCTCCGTCCCCCCGAACACCCGCTGCTTCCAGAAGCGGTGGTAGCGGGACCAGTGCTCGGAGATCAGATAGTGGACCTGTCGCACCACCTCCAGTCCCATCAGGACGAAGAGCACCGTGCCGGTGGTGTCCACCGCCAGCTCTCTCAGCATCTCCGGGAAGGTGGAGAAGGGGTCGGTGGAGGTGCGGTACCAGGCGATGAACAGGAACAAACCAGCCAGAAAGAGCAGGATCTTGATCCGGTCCCACACGGAAATGCTCCGGCGGTACTCCCGGCCCTTCTTGTTCCGGGGCTTCATTCGCCGGTTCATTGACTTCTTTGTCTTCATTGCTTTCTATTCCCGGGTGTTCACCTTCCACGAGGTCACCACCTCGGCGATCTCCACCTCGTGGGCCTGGAAGCACTCCACCGAGCAGCCCACCGCGATGGAGTACATCTGAGTGTCGTCGGCGTTGGTCACCGA
>JALYHC010000074.1 GCA_030776765.1 Actinomycetota bacterium
GGGGATCGAGAAGGCCTGGGAGGCGGTGGCGCCCGTGCTGGCCCAGCCGCCCCCGCTGCACCCTTACCCACAAGGATCGTGGGGGCCGAAGGAGGCCGAGCGCCTCATCGAGCCCCGCCACTGGCACCTCCCGGAGTAGCTAGGTTCAGTGCTCCTCGAGACCGAGCGCTGATCCGCTCATCGCAGCATCGGACCGGTCGTCGCCCCTCCCTGAAGGCGGCCGCTTGTGGCCGCGTATGCTTAGGGGGAAGAGCAGTTTCGCTGCGTTGAAGGGAGGGAGTGGATGACCCAGGCCATCGAGAACCTACTCGTTGAGGACCGGACCTTCCCACCCTCGGAGGACTTCGCCGCCCAATCGAACGCCCGGCGAGACAACATCACCGCCAAGGGTGCCGCCCAGGATTGGTTGAGCTTCTGGCGGGACTGGGCCGTGGAGCGGCTCACCTGGTTCCGGGAGCCCACCGAGGTACTGGACGACTCCGAGGCGCCCTTCTACCGCTGGTTCGCCGACGGCGAGCTCAACGTCGCCTACAACTGCCTCGACCGCCACCTGGAGGAGCGCGGGGACAAGGTGGCCTTCCATTGGGTGGGCGAGCCGGAGGACAGTCGCCACATCACTTATCGGGACCTCTACGAGGAGGTATGCCGGTTCGCCAACGCCCTCTCTGACCTAGGCGTCTCCAGGGGGGATCGGGTGGCCATCTACATGGGCATGGTCCCCGAGCTGCCGGTGGCCATGCTGGCCTGCGCCCGAATGGGGGCAGTGCACTCGGTGGTGTTCGGGGGCTTTTCGGCCGATGCGCTCGCCGACCGCATCCAAGACGCCGAGGCCAAGGTGGTGATCACCCAGGACGGCGCCTGGCGACGCGGACAGGTGGTGCCCCTCAAGGACAACACCGACGAGGCGGTGGCCCGCTGCCCCTCCGTCGAGTCGGTGGTGGTGGTACGCCGGGCCGAGAACGACGTGCAGATGGAAGACGGCCGCGACCGCTGGTACCACGACCTGATGGAGGGGCAGAAGTCGTCCTTCGAGCCGGCCCACCTGGGGGCGGAGGAGCCCCTGTACATCCTGTACACCTCGGGGACCACCGCCCGCCCCAAGGGGATCGTCCACAGCCAGGCCGGGTACCTCACCGGGATCACCGCCACCCACCACTACGTCTTCGACATCAAAGAGGATGACGTCTACTGGTGCGCGGCCGACATCGGCTGGGTGACCGGCCACTCCTACATCGTCTACGGGCCGCTCGCCAACGGCACCACCGGGGTGATGTACGAGGGGGCTCCCGACTACCCGGACAGGGACCGCCTGTGGCAGATCGTGGAGGACTACCGGGTCACCATCCTCTACACCGCTCCTACCGCCATCAGAGCCTTCATGAAGTGGGGAGAGGAGTACCCCAACCGTCACGACTTGTCCTCGCTGCGGCTGCTGGGCACCGTGGGGGAGCCCATCAACCCGGAAGCCTGGATGTGGTACTACGAGGCGATCGGCGGCAAGCGATGCCCGGTGGTGGACACCTGGTGGCAGACGGAGACCGGCGCCATCATGATCACCCCGCTGCCGGGGGTCACCACCCTCAAGCCGGGCTCGGCCACCTTCCCCTTCCCCGGCGTCGCCGCCGACGTGGTGGACGAAAACGGCAACTCGGTGCCTCCAGGCGGGGGGGGCTACCTGGTGCTCACCCGCCCCTGGCCGGCCATGCTGCGCACGATCTACGGAGACCCGGACCGCTACGTGGAGACCTACTGGAGCCGCTTCCCGGGCCTCTACTTTCCGGGGGACGGCGCCAAACGGGATGAGGACGGCTACTTCTGGCTGCTGGGAAGGGTGGACGACGTGATGCTGGTGGCCGGGCACAACATCTCCACCACCGAGGTGGAGTCGGCCCTGGTCGATCATCCGGCGGTGGCCGAGGCGGCAGTGGTAGGGCGAACCGACCCCGAGAAGGGACAGGCCATCGCCGCCTTCGTCACCCTGCGGGGCGGCCAGGAGGGGAACCAGTCGCTCATCGCCGAGCTGCGCCAGCACGTGGCAGACAAGATCGGCCCCATCGCCCGCCCGGCCTCGATCGTCTTCACCGACGACCTGCCCAAGACGCGCTCGGGGAAGATCATGCGCCGCCTGCTGCGGGACGTCTCGGAGGAGCGCCGCCTGGGCGACGTCACCACGCTGGCCAACCAGGACGTGGTTGAGCAGATCGCCCGCAAGGCGGCGGGGCGGCGCCAGCAGGAATCGTAGGGGCCCCGGGGAGGATCTGGCAGCGATCGGTGACCACCGGTAGCGGAAAGGGGGTTCGGCAAGTTGATCGCCCCGGTCTTCGACGTTCACTCGGTGCGGACCGAGCTCGACAGCAGTGGCCGGGGCGAGGGGATCGCTGTCCGAGGGGGAGGGCCTGATGAGAAGCCTCCCCTTCAGTGCACCTGCTCGGCTGTTTCCACGCCTTCCATGGTGGTCAGCACCGCCGAGAGCGGCCCAGCCTGCCCGGGGGGTACCTCGAAGCGCACCGAACCTCCCCCGTTCTCTCCCGACTGGTACTCAACCGGCCGGATGGGCCGGCCGACGATCCGGTACGCAGCTTCCAGCACCTGGCCCAGCTCCGCCAGGTCGGAGAGCTTCACCTCGAAGTCGACTGCCACCCGCTGGGCGCGAGCCCGCAGGACGTGCTCGGCGCCCCGCGCCCCCCACAGCACGAGAAGGGCGACGGCGGTGACGGCGGCGGCCAAGGCGAACAAGCCGGCGCCAGCGGCCAGGCCTACGGCGGCCACCGTCCAGAGCCCGGCGGCGGTGGTCAGCCCTCGCACCAGTCGGCCCTCCCGGAAGATGGCCCCCGCTCCTAAGAAGCCGATGCCGGTCACCACGTTGGAGGCGATCCGGGAGGGATCGGTGCTGGCCTGCGGGTCGGTGCCGGGAAAGCCCTCCAGGGAGAGGATGGCGAACAGGGCCGATCCCAAGCCGACCAGCATGTGGGTGCGCAGCCCGGCCGCTTTCTGGGCGGCTTCGCGCTCGAATCCCACCGCTCCCGACAGGGCAGCGGCGACGGCCACCCGGGCGATGCCTTCCAGGAGGGTCATACCTTGTGCAGGGGCGCCCAGACCAGCGCCAGCCGCTTGGGGCCGGCCTCGTCGAAGTCCACCACCACTTCGGCCCGCTCGTCGACGCCAACCACCTCCTGCACCGTCCCCAGCCCCCACTTGTCATGGCGGACCCGGTCGCCGGCGCCCACCCGGGCGAAGTTCAGGGAGGGGCCGGGCGAGCGGCTCTCCATCCGCGGGTTTCGCTCCCGTTTGGCAGCCGTCGACAGACCGGCGGGCAGTTCTGAGAGGAAGCGACTCGGGCTGTTGTAGTTGAGGCCCCCCCACAGGCGGCGACTGAAGGCGTTGGTGAGGTAGAGGCGGTCCTGCGCCCGGGTGATGCCCACGTAGCAGAGGCGGCGCTCCTCCTCCAGCTCCTGCGGCTCGGTCAGGGACCGCTGGTGGGGGAACACACCCTCCTCCATCCCTGCCATGAACACCACCGGGTACTCGAGGCCCTTGGCATTGTGCAGGGTCATGAGGGTCACCGCCTCGAGGGAGTCGCCCAACTCGTCGACGTCGGCCACCAGGCTGATCGACTCCAAGAAGAGCTCCAGGCGGCGCAACCCGGACGCCTCCTCCACCACCTCCCCGTCGCCCCACTCCGCTTCCCGCTTCTCGAACTCCTCGGCCACCGACAGCAGCTCCTTGAGGTTGTCCGCTCGACCCTGGGCCTCGATGGACCGCTCGGCCTCCAGCTCGGCCAGGTAGCCCGTCTCGGCCAACACGGCCTCCACCGCCGCTCGTGGGCCGCTATCGGCGACCTCCCGTAGTAGGTCCAGGAGGGCAAGGAACTCCTTCATCTGGCGCTGGGCGCGAGGGCTGAGCTGCACGACGTCGTCGGCCTTGTGGAGTGCCGAGTGCAGGGAGACGCCCTCGGCCTGGGCGAACCGCTCCAGGTGGCCCACCGAGGTGTCCCCGATCCCTCGCTTGGGGACGTTGAGGATGCGCTTCAGGGCCACGTGGTCGTCGGGGTTGACCAGCACCCGCAGGTAGGCGAGGGCGTCCTTGACCTCCTTGCGGTCGTAGAACTTCACCGCCCCCACTACCCGGTAGGGGATGCCATAGCGGACGAACACCTCCTCCAGCACCCGGCTCTGCGCATTGGTGCGGTAGAACACCGCCACGTCGGCCGGGCGGTACCCGGCCTGCTCGAGGCGGCCGACCTGCTCGGCCACGAAGGCCGCCTCATCGTGCTCGTCTTCGGCCTCGTAGCGCATGGGCGGCTCCCCCGCCCCCCGGTCGGTCCACAGATGCTTCACCTGGCGGCCGACGTTGTGGACGATCACCGAGTTGGCAGCCTCCAGGATCGCCTCAGTGGACCGGTAGTTGCGGTCCAGCACCACCACCCGGGCGTCGGGGTAGTCGCGCTCGAACTCCAAGATGTTGCGCAGGTCGGCGCCTCGAAAAGCGTACACCGACTGGTCGGCATCGCCCACCACGCACACGTTGCGATGCTGGGAGGCGAGCTGGTTGACGAGCCGGTACTGGGCGTGGTTGGTGTCCTGGTACTCATCCACCAGCACATAGCGGAAGCGCTCCTGATAGCTCGCCAGAACGTCGGGGAAGGCCTCGAAGAGGTGCACGGTCACCATCAACAGGTCGT
>JALYHC010000075.1 GCA_030776765.1 Actinomycetota bacterium
GAGATCCTTGAAATCGGAGCTCCTCGAGGCCAAGCTGGGTACACCCTCACGGGGGAGGCGAGGCAGCAGCTCGACCCGAGCCCTCCTGGCGTCCGCCCCAAGCGCCTACGGTCGACCGCCCCCTCCCCCGTGGGCCCCGTGGGCCCCGTGGCCCGGTGGGCCGTCTCGGTTCAGTCTCCGGCGGCAGGCCGCCCCCTATGATCGAATAGGCGAAACAGGGAATTCGGGATGAAGATCGGGATCCTCACCGGAGGCGGGGACGTTCCCGGCCTCAACGCCTGCATCAAGGCGGTCGTCTCCCGGGTAGGCGGCGAGCACGCCGTCATCGGCATCCGCCGGGGATGGGCGGGCCTGCTGCACTGCCGGCCGGACGACCCCCAGTCGGTGAACGAGTGGACCATGCCGCTCGACCCCCAGGCGGTGCGGACCATCGACCGCACCGGGGGCACGGTCCTGCACACCTCCCGCACCAACCCAGCCCGCGTGCGCTCCGGCCAGGCCCCCGACTTCCTGCGGGAGGGGCTGAACGAGGACGAGCTGCACGATCTCACCTCCCATGTGCTGAAGGTGGTCGAGGCCCTGGGCATCGACGTGCTGATCCCCATCGGCGGCGACGACACCTTGTCTTACGGCTTGCGACTGCACGAGGAGGGCGTTCCCGTGGTGGCCATCCCCAAGACGATGGACAACGACGTGCACGGCACCGACTACTGCATCGGCTTCTCCACTGCCGTGTCGCGAAGCGTCGGGTTCATCCACAGCCTGCGGACCAGCGCCGGGTCACACGAGCGGCTGACGGTGATCGAGCTCTTCGGCCGCTACAGCGGCGAGACCTCCCTGGTGGCCGCTTACTTGGCCTGGGTGGACCGCGCCATCATCTCGGAGGTACCCTTCGACGTCGAGAGGCTGGCCCGCCTTCTCATGAACGACAAGGCGGCCAACCCCAGCAACTACGCGATGGTGACCATCTCCGAGGGTGCCACCATGGTGGGCGGCGAGATGGTGATGGGTGGTGCTGAGGACCCCTACGGGCATCGCAAGCTGGGCGGCATCGGTGCGCAGACCGGAGAGCTGCTCAAGGAGATCACCGGAGAGAGCATCATCTACCAGCAGCCCGCCTACCTGATGCGCTCCGGGAGCCCCGATGCGCTCGACCTCATGGTGGCCATGAACTATGCGGTGATGGGAGCTGATCTGGCGGTGGGGGGCACGTCGGGGCGGATGGTGGCCCTGCGGGGTGGCAGGTACACCAACGTGCCCATCAGCGCCACCAGGGAAGGGACCAAGCGGGTGGACGTGGAGGAGCTGTACGACGCCGAGGCCTACCGGCCCAAGGTTCGTCAGATGGGCGGCAAGCCCATGTTCCTCTATTAGGGCAAACGCATGAGGCGCACTCGTGAGGGCACTCCGGGGCGCCATGACGCAATGACCAGCCGGTGAGCGACCTACCCTCCGTCCTGGTCCTCGGCGGGGGGTTCGCCGGCACCGAGGTGGCCCGACGGCTGGGGCGCCGGGCGCAGGTGACCATCGTCTCGGTCGACAACTTCCTCCTTTTCACGCCCATGCTGGCCGAGGTGGCCGCCGCCGACATCGACCCACGGCACATCTCCGCCCCGATTCGCCAGCTCTGCCCTCATGCCCGATTGGTGCTCGGCGAGGTCGCCTCCTTCGATGGGCGGGACCGCTCCGCCACGGTGCGCCTCCCCTTCGAGGGCCACCGCACCTACCAGGCCGACGCGGTGGTGGTGGCCCTGGGATCCGTCCAGGCCACCTTCGGCGTTCCCGGCGTGGAGGAGTACGCCCTGGGCTTCAAGGGCATCGGCGAAGCGCTCCGCATCCGCAACCGCCTGCTCTCCCTGCTGGAGACGGCCAGCGAGACGGGAGACGAGGCTCTCACCGGCGTGGTGGTGGTCGGAGCCGGTTTCTCGGGCGCCGAACTGGCGGCCGCCCTTTCCGACTTCCTCGGCGAGGCGGCCCGGCGCTTCTACCGCACCGCCCCCCCGCCCCGGGTCACGCTGGTCGATGCTGTGGACCGGGTGGCACCCATGCTCCCCCTCCGGCTGAGCAAGGCGGCGGAACGGGCGCTGGCAAACCGGGGGGTGCGGCTGGTGCTCGGCCGCCGGGCCGCAGGGGTCGCCCCGCAGGGCCTGGAGGTGGAGGGCGGCGAGCCTGTTCGGGCCGCCACCGTGATCTGGGCGGCCGGGGTGCAGGCCCATCCACTCGCCCGCTCGGCCCGGCTGCCCGTTCTCCCCGACGGCCGGCTGAGGGTCGACCGGCAGCTCGCGGCCGCTCCCGGCGTCTTCGCCCTGGGCGACGTGGCCGCCGTCCCCGATGGCCGAGGCGGGTTCTTCCCACCCACCGCCCAGCATGCGCTCCGCCAGGGCCGCTACCTGGGGCACCACCTACCCGAGATCCTGGCCGGCCGCCCAGTCCCTCCCTTCCGTTACCGCACCAGGGGCCAGCTCGTGTCGCTCGGGCACCGCAACGCGGTGGGCATGGTCATGGGCGTCAACGTGTCGGGGTTCCTGGCCTGGTGGCTGTGGCGCAGCTACTACCTGTTTCGCCTGCCCACCGGGCTCCGTAAGGCGCGGGTGGCGCTCGACTGGGCGATGGATCTCGTCTTCGCGCCCGACATCGCCGGCCTGCCCAGCTCGGACCTGGGCCCCCTGCCGCCTCCACCCGGCTGATCAGATCTCCGAAGGAACGGAGCCCCACGCCGGCTCTCCCAACGCCTCGAGAGAGGCTCGAAGGTCGGCGGGAAGCGGCGCCCGCACCTCGACCCACTCCCCTCGGCTGGGGTGCCGGAAGCTGAGGCGGGCGGCGTGGAGCCAGGTGCGTCCCGGATCGGCCCCTGGCGGGCCAGGGCTTCCATAGGTCCGATCGCCGACCAAAGGATGACCGATGGAGGACAGGTGGACGCGCACTTGATGGGTTCGCCCCGATTCCAGCTTGATCAGCAGTAGGGAGAGGGCCCGCCACGCCACCCTCGCCTGGTAGTGCGTCCGGGCTCGCCGTCCCCCCCTCACCACCGCCCTGCGGGTGGGCCGATCGGGATCCCGGCCGATGGGAGCGTCGATGGTGCCGGTCGGCGCGGCGAGCTCCCCGTGCACCAGGGCCAGGTAGTGGCGCTCCACCCGACGCGCCGCCAGGTCTCTTTGCAGAGACCGGTGGGCCTGTGACGTGCGGGCTACCAGCAGCACGCCCGACGTGTCTCGGTCCAAGCGATGCACCAGCCCCCATCGGTGCTCCTCCCCCACCCCCTCCACCTCCGGCCATCGATGCAGCAGCCCGGCCGCCAGGGTGCCCGAGTGCCGACCGGCGCCTGGATGTGCCACGACCCCGGCGGGCTTGTCCACCACCGCCACCTCCTCGTCCTCGAAGAGCACCGAGAAGGGCACCTGCTCGGCCTCCAGAACGGGAACTCCCGGTGAGATCTCAATCTCCACCAGAGCTTCCAGCTTCAACCTCTGCCGGGGATCGACGGCGACCCCCTCCACCTCCACCTGCCCCTCCTCGATGAGGCGTCGGGCCGAAGCGCGGCTGACGCCGGCCAGGCGGGCCACCACTTTGTCGGCACGTAGGCCGGCCAGCTCCGGCGTCACCCTGGTGCTCAGGAGCGGCGTAGTGACCCCAGGGCCAAGAAGACCGCCCCCGTGGTGATGGCGGCATCGGCCACGTTGAACACCGGCCACCAGCCCAGGTCGACGAAGTCCACCACCCGCCCGTCGGCCAGCCCCGAGCCGCGCAGCAGGCGGTCGACGAGGTTCCCCAGCGCCCCTCCCAGGACGAGGCCCATTGCCAGCGCCTCCCACCTGCCTTCCAGGCGCCGGATGGAGAGCAAGATCAGTACCGCGGCCACGATGGCCACCAGGGCCAGTAGCGAGCCTGCTCCCGAGAGCAGGCCGAATGCCGCTCCCGAGTTCTCCACGAGCCGGAGCCACAGCAGGCCGGACACCACCTCTACCGAGCCGTCCCAGAGAGCCCTTTGGGCCCACCACTTGGTGAGTTGGTCGACCGCCACCACTACCCCGCCGGCGGCCAGGGCCACCGTGCGGGGGCTCAGCGTCGCTGGGCGCAGCTGACGCAGAACGTGGCGTAGGGTAGGGCTTCCAGCCGTGCGACGGGGATCGGTTCCGCACATGACTCGCACATCCCGTACTGCCCTCGCTCCAGGCGGGCCAGGGCGTGCTCGGTCTTGTCGAGGAGATCCTTGGCGTTGTTGAAGATCGAGAGTTCCTTTTCGTACTCGAAGGCCATCGAGCCTCCCTCCCCGGTGGTGGGATCGGGGCTCCGCTCGGAAGAGGCCTCGGCCAATCGGGCCTCCTCGAGCTCCTGCTCGAGCTCGTCGATCATCTCGCGCAGCCGGTCGCGCTCCGCCTCCAGCAAGCGGCGGAACTCATCCTGGTTCGACTTGGTCAGGGAACGGGCCATCTAGGGTCGGCTTCCTTGCGAGGGTCAAGGGACGATAGCAGCCCGGCCCATTTGTCTACGCGCCCGGCCAGCGCCGCTCTTCACAAATCCTCCCGAGCCGGGCCGGGGCCGCCGGTATCATGTCCCGCCCCCCTAAGCAGAGGAGCTTTTCGTGTTCCAGCCGGTGCCGTCGGAGCCCCAGCTCGCCGAGCGGGAGCAGCGGGTGCTCGACTTCTGGCACCGCTTCGACATCTTCAAAGAGAGCCTTCGCCGTCGGGAGGGAGCGTCCGAGTGGGTCTTCTACGAGGGCCCCCCCACCGCCAACGGCCGCCCCGGTATCCACCACGTCTGGGCCCGCATCTTCAAGGACCTCTACCCGCGCTACCAGACCATGCGCGGCCGATTCGTCTACCGCAAGGCCGGCTGGGACTGCCATGGCCTGCCGGTGGAGCTCGAGGTGGAAAAAGAGCTCGGCATCACCGATAAGTCTCAGATCGAGCAACTGGGCATCGAGGAGTTCAACCGCCGCTGTCGCCAGTCGGTGACGCGCTACGTGGACGACTGGAACCGCCTGACCGAGCGCATCGGCTTTTGGGTGGACCTGGAGCAGGCCTACTGGACGATGAGCCCCCAGTACATCGAGAGCGTCTGGTGGAACCTGCGGCAGATGTGGGACCAGGGCCTGCTCTACGAGGGCCACCGAGTGGTGCCCTACTGCCCGCGCTGCGGGACGGCGCTCTCCGACCACGAAGTGGCGCAGGGGTACCAAAAGGCCACCGACCCCTCGGTGTACGTTCGCTTCCCGGTCCAAGACCGCCCCTTCGACCTGCTGGTGTGGACCACCACACCGTGGACCCTGGTCTCCAACGCCGGGGTGGCCGTGCACGCCGACGAGGAGTACGTGGTGGCGAAGAGCCAAGGCCGCCCCCTGGTGGTGGCGGCGGGCGCAGCCGCCCGGGTGCTGGGGGACGATGTGAAGGCGAGCGACCGGCTGCCCGGGGCCGATCTGGTGGGCCTGCGTTACCGGCGGCCCTTCGAGCAGCTCGACCTCGAGATCCCCCCCCGGGTGGTGGCCGACCCCTTCGTCACCACTACCGAGGGCACCGGGCTGGTGCACCTGGCCCCTGCCTTTGGCGAGGTGGACATGGCCATCGCCGAGCGGGAGGGCCTGGACTTCGTCAACCCGGTCGACGCCGCCGGGCGTTTCACCGCCGGGCCCTGGAAAGGGGCCGCCGTCAAGGAGGCCGACCCGGGCATCATCGCCGACCTGGAGCGGCGCGGCCTGCTGGTGCGCGCCGAGGAGTACATCCACACCTACCCCTTCTGCTGGCGATGCGACACGCCGCTCATCTACTGGGCCAAGGCCTCGTGGTTCATCCGCACCACCTCGAGAAAGGACGACCTGCTGGCGGCCAACGAGGAGGTCAACTGGTACCCGCCGCACATCAAGCATGGGCGCTTCGGGGACTGGTTGGCCAACAACGTCGACTGGGCCCTGTCTCGGGACCGCTACTGGGGGACGCCGCTGCCCATCTGGCGCTGCGGGCGGGGACACGACACCTGCGTGGGCTCACTGGCGGAGCTGGGCGAGCTGGCCGGCAGGGAGCTGGCCGGGTTCGACCCGCACCGGCCCTATGTGGACCAGGTCGTGCTGACCTGTCCGGAATGCGGGAGCGAAGCGCGCCGCCTCCCTCCGGTGATCGACGCCTGGTTCGATTCCGGCTCGATGCCCGACGCCCAGTGGCACTTTCCCTTCGAGAACCGGGACACCTTCGAGAAGCGCTTCCCGGCCGACTACATCGCCGAGGCCATCGACCAGACGCGGGGCTGGTTCTACAGCCTGCTGGCCATCAGCACCCTGCTCTGGGACACCTCGTCCTACCGCACGGTGCTGTGCCTGGGCCATCTGGTCGACTCGGAGGGCCGGAAGATGGCGAAGAGCCTTGGGAACGCGCTCGACCCGTGGCTGGTGCTGGACGAAAGCGGTGCCGACGCCATGCGCTGGTACTTCCTCACCTCGGGGTCGCCGTGGACCAACCACCGCGTCTATCCGGAGGCCATCGAGGAGTCGGCGCGGCGCACGCTCTTCACGCTCTGGCACACCCTTTCCTTCTTCACCACCTACGCCTCCTTCGACGGCTGGGTTCCCGGCTCGGATGCGCCGCCCGTCGCCGACCGCCCGGCCGCCGATCGCTGGGTGCTGTCCCGCCTGGAGGGGCTGGTGGTGGAGGTGACCGAGGCGCTGGACGGCTTCGACGCCCAGCGGGGTGGCCGCGCCATCGAGGCCTTCATCGACGACCTCTCCAACTGGTACGTGCGCCGCACGCGGCCCCGCTTCTGGCGCTCGATACGGGGAAGCGAAGCTGCCCAAGACCCCGACAAGGCGGCTGCTCACACCACCTTGCACACCTGCCTGCTCACGGTCTGCAAGCTGATCGCCCCCTACACGCCGTTCCTCGGCGAAACCCTCTACCAGAGCTTGACGGGCGGGGACTTCCAGCATCAGTCCAGCGTGCACCTGGAGGACTGGCCCCAGTCGGCCGGCCACCGCGACGAGCAGTTGGAGGACGAGATGGGGTACGCCCGGCGGGTGGTGGCTTTGGGCCGCAGTGCTCGCACCGATGCCCGGGTGCGTACCAGGCAGCCGCTGCGCCGGCTCGTTCTCTCGGGGCGACGACCCGTAGAACCGGAGCTGCTCGCCGAGGTCTTGAGCGAGCTGAACGTCAAGCAGGTGGAGCTGGGAGACGTGGCCCAGGCTCGCACCTACACCATCAAGCCCGATTACTCGCGCCTCGGTCCCCGCTTGGGCGAGCGGGTGCGGCAGGTGGCGATGGCTCTCGACGAGACCGACCAAGCGCAACTTGTCGAAGACCTGGGCCGGCATGGCCGGGTCGGCCTGGTGGTGGGAGGCGACGAGGTAGTCCTTGAAGCCGAGGACGTGGACGTGCGGGTCGGCGCTGCCTCGGGATGGGCGGTGGCCGATGACGGCCGGCTCGCAGTGGCCCTCGACCTGAGTGTGGACGAGGAGCTGCGGGCGGAGGGCTGGCTACGGGAGCTGACCCACCAGTTGCAAAACCTGCGCAAGGAGGCCGGCCTGGAGGTGGACGACCGCATCCGCCTGCGCCTCACCCTGCCCGGCATGCAAGCGCGGCTGCTGGAGAGGCATCGAGAGCAGCTTTCGGCAGACCTGCTGGCCGCCGAGCTGCAGGTGGTCGAGGGGCCTCCTACGGGAGAGACGCTGGCAGTGCTCGAGGTGCCGGTGGAGGTGGAGATGAGATCTTCCTCGCCTCCTTCGGGCTGATCCCTCCCCCTAAATGGCCCAGCGACTTTGGGCAATAGCCGCCGTGGCGCGCCACTAAAACCTCAAGTTCGCTCTACTCCTCGTCGCGTTCCCAGGGACGACGGGTGCGGGGTCTGCGCAGGTAGGCGGCTCGTCCGACATTGCCCACCATGGAAGCCTCGCGAGGAGGCTCTTCCTCCAGGGAGTGCTCCTCCCCTTCCGCCCTCTCCTCCCCGATCGGTTCCTCCCCTTGGGCGGCCTGCTCACCCACCCCTTCTTGTCGAGCTCGGTCTTCCTCGTACGGCTCCCCCTCGGTGAGGGCCGGCGCCCCGGCCTCGGCGATAGACGTCTCCACCGCGCGCAGATCCTCCAATGCGCCGGCGGCGAGAGCCTCCAGGCGTCCTCGGAGGTCGGAGGTGACCCGCCGCAGCTCGACCAGCTCCATCATCAGTTGGTCCCGCTCCCGCACGTGGCTCTCCTCGGCCCGGACCGCTCGCATCCGGACCTCGGCGAGCTGATTGTCGGCCTCCTCCTTGGCTTCCGCCAAGATGCGGGCCGCCTCGGCGCGCGCCTCCTCCACCATCTCGTCGTGGGTGCGCTGGGCGGCGATGAAGGTCCGCTTGATCGCTGCCTCGGTCTCCTCGTTGGTGGACAACTGCTCCTCGAGGGCCGCCGTCCGCTCCTCGGCCTGCTGCAGCCTCTGCTGGTAGCCGCGAAGCGTTTCCACCACCTGATCGAGGAAGTCGTCCACCTCGTCCTCGGCGTAACCACGCAGAGAGGCCCGGAAGGTCTTCTGCTGAACGTCGATCGGAGTCAGTTCCATCGGGGACTCTCCTGGGTAGACCGTGGGGGAGCATAGTCGCCCACTCCCCGCGCGGCTGGTCTCTCAGCAGATGGCGCTTCGCAGGATCTGGAGGCCGATGATCACCACCAGCGGGGAGAGGTCGAGGCCTGCCGACCCAAACGAGATGGGCGGCACCAGGCGCCGCACCGGTCGCAGCACTGGGTCGGTGACCGCCGCTAACGCGTCCCGGACCCGTCCCACCGGGTGGTCGGTGGGTACCTGGATCCACTCCAGGACGATGCGGATGATGATCACCCAGAGGTAGATGCCCAGCAGCGAGCAGATGAGGGTCATCCGGGCGGCGCCCCCGGTGGCCGGGGCACTACGTCTCCTCGTGCAGGTCGTAGAGCCCCAGGTCGTGGAGGCGCCGGCCCTCCTCGCGGCTCAAGCTGACCCGGGCGGGGAGCACCAGGATCACCCCCTGGGCCACCTTCCGCATGGTGCCCTCCAGCCCATAGGTAAGCCCGCTGGCAAAGTCGACCAGGCGTCGCACCATGTCGGGATCGGTCTCTCGCAGGTCGAGCACCACCGGGACGCTCTCCCGCAACCGGTCGGCCAGCAGCTGAGCGTCGTTGAAGGTCCGGGCAACCACCACATCGGCCTCACCCTCGCCTCGCCCCGCCGGCCGCAACGACCCCGAGTGCACCAGGATCCCCGCCTCGGCGTGGGCGGGGTCGGTGGCCACCCGGCGTCGAGCGTTGGCGGGAGGGTCTACCCTCCGCCCGGGCACGCCCCCCCGGTTGGCGGTGCCGGGGCGCACGGTGCGAACCTGAGACTGGGCGGGGGCAGGCGGCTGGCGGCCGGTCGCTTCCTGCTCGACCTCCTCCTCGTCGACCAACCCCAGGTAGAGGAGCGTCCTGCGCCACAGCATGCTCATCGGCCACCCTCAATCATCGGTCGAGCCAAAGATAGCCCGTCCGATCCTCACAATGGTCGAGCCGGCTTCCACGGCCTCCTCGAAGTCTTCGCTCATGCCCATGGAGAGCTCCCGCACCTTGGGCCATCGAGCGGCCAAGCGGTCCCGCAGCTCGGCCAGCTCCTCGAAGTAGCCCCGGGCCTGCTCGGATCGCTCCACCCTTGGGGGGATGGTCATCAGGCCGCGCACGTCCACTCCCAGCCCGAGCACCTGCTCCAGCAGCTCCTCGGCCCGGTCGGGGTCGACCCCCAGCTTCTGCTCCTCCCCGCCTACGTTGACCTCCAGCAGAGCAGGAGGAGCTTGGCCCGGCCCCTTCACCCAGGTCTCGGCCAGCTCGGGCCGATCGAGCGAGTGGAGCAGCACCACCTGTGGGCGGACCACCCGCACCTTGTTGCGTTGCAGGGGCCCGACGAAGTGCCATTCTATGTCGGATGGCAAGGCGAGCGCCTTGTCGGTCAAGTCCTGAGACCGGCTCTCACCGAAGTGGCGCTGGCCGGCCCGGTAGGCCTCCAACACCGTCTCCACCGCCCGCCCCTTGGTCACCGCCACCAGCCTGACCCGGCCTGGACGGCGCCCGCCCCTCCGCTCGGCGTCACGAATCCTTTCCATGACCTGGGCCAGCCTCACGGTAACCATGCCACCGCCACCTGCCGCCCAGCCGTCCCGTCCCTGCGGTAGGAGAAGTACTCCGGCCGGCAGCGGGTGCAGCGGTCGGACCGCCACACGGGGATGCCGGACAGGGCGTCCTCGGCGGCACCCCACAGGTCGACGCTGGGTGCCCCCCAACTGGTGCCCGACTGCCGGTGGGGGAAGTGGGCCGCCACCTCGGGTCCCACTTGGAAGCAGCACGGCCCGATCCCCGGTCCGATGGCCGCCCGGTGCGGCTCCAGCCCGGCCGACTGAAGCGCCTCCAGCAGCGTCTCCACCACACCGGCGGCCAGGCCGCGCCACCCGGCGTGGACCATCCCCACGCCTCGCTCGCACTCCACCGCGATGGGCAGGCAATCGGCGGTAGCCACCGAGATGGGTAGCCCTGCCCGACGCGTGAGCAGCCCGTCGGCGTCGGCCAGCAGCCCGCTCCCGGTGGCCTCGACCACCCGACTGCCGTGGACCTGCCGGACGGTGGCCCAGCGGGGCGGGATGCCCAGTCGGGCGGCCAGCGCAAAGCGAGCCCCCCGGTCGGCGCGGGCATCTCCCTCCCATGCAGAGGAGAAGGCGGTTGCCCGGAAGCCCTCCGGGCGGATCACCCGCGCACGAAGCTGGGGATCCCCAAGTCGTCCTCGGGCAGGGGACGCGAGGTGAAGAGATCCTCGGCCCGCTCTCTCTTGGCCCGCTCGAACCCGGCGGCGATGACCGTCACCCGCATCTGGTCACCCAGAGCATCATCAACGGTGGCCCCGAAGATGATCTCGGCCTCCTCGTGGGCGTGCTCGGCGATCACCTGAGCGGCGCCGTTCACCTCCTGCAAGGTCATGTCTGAGGGCCCGGCCACCGAGAGCAGCACTCCCCGGGCCCCCTCCACCGAGGTCTCCAGCAGCGGGCTGGAGATGGCTCGCTGGGCGGCCTGCTCGGACCGGTTCTCCCCGTCTCCCCGGCCGATGCCCATCACGGCCGAGCCGGCGTGCTCCATGATCGTCTTCACGTCGGCGAAGTCGACGTTGATCAGCCCAGGAGTGGTGATGAGGTCGGTGATCCCGGCCACGCCGTTCATGAGGACGTCGTCGGCCATGCGGAAGGCATCCAGCATAGGGGTCCGGGCATCGGCCACCTGCAGGAGGCGCTCGTTGGGGATGATGATGAGCGTGTCCACCGCTTCCTTGAGGGACTGGATGCCCTGCTCGGCCTGCAAGGAGCGGCGGCGGCCCTCGAACCCGAAGGGCCGCGTCACCACCCCAACCGTGAGGGCCCCCAGGCCGCGCGCCAGGTCGGCCACCACCGGGGCGCCGCCGGTCCCGGTGCCTCCCCCTTCACCGGCGGTGATGAAGATCATGTCGGCACCCTTGAGGGACTCCTCGATCTCCTCTCGGTGGGCCTCGGCGGCGGCCCGGCCCACCTCGGGATTTGCGCCGGCCCCCAGACCGCGGGTGATGTCCCGCCCGATATCCAGCTTGATGTCGGCATCGGACATCAGCAGGGCCTGGGCGTCGGTGTTGATGCCGATGAACTCCACGCCCCGCACACCGGCGTCGATCATCCGGTTGACGGCGTTGACGCCTCCGCCGCCCACGCCCACCACCTTGATCACCGCCAGGTAGTTCTGCGGATTCGTGACACGACTCTTCCCGCTTGCCATGTGCCCATCCTTTCCCACCACAGCTGCCAACCTTCAGGTCCCAAACATTCAGGATATGGTAAACCTTACCGGCTCGCCGTCCACGAGTCGCGAATTTGCTCCTTCACCTCAAGATGAGGTTTAGGCTGCCTAGTCGCACCTTCAAAAGCGCACTGCCGGCCGCGAGGGGGCCACCACGTTCACCTCCGCCCCCTTCGGGATACCCTCGGCCAGGAGCGCCGCCAGTGCGGCGGCCTTGGCCTTCATCTCCACCGGCCGCCCCAGCCGCACTCGCCTGCCGTCGACCTTCGCCCAAAGCTCGCCACCTTCGACCTTCACCTGTGCTCCGGCGTGGAGGGCACTTGGCAGGGCGGCCAGTAGCTGCAAGGCACCGCGCCCCACCGGCGACTCGATCCGGTCCCCGGGGTGCAGGGGGCCGACGTCCACCGCCACCACCGGAATGTCCTCGTCACCCTTCCAGGGCCCGAGCACCGTCCCGTCCCTCGCCACCAGCAGCCAGGACCTGCCCGATCGCAGCCTGATGAGGGGCGACCTCTCCTCCACCGTCACCTGCACGGTGTCCGGGAAGGCCAGAGTGACGTGGGCCCGGGCCACCCAGGGGTCGGACCGAAGGGCGGCTTCCACACGAGACCCGCGCACCGACACCAGCGGGATGCCCAGTCGCAGCCCGGCCTCTCGAAAGGCCATACCGGGCCTGGAGTGGGCCGCCCCACTGACCTCGATGTGACTCACCCGCAAATAGGGCGACTTTGCCACCCAGGCCGCCCCCGTCAGCAGGGCGATGAGGCCCAAGAGCACCAGCACCCTGCCCAGGACCCGGCGGGCGCCTTGCTCGCGCCGCCTGAGCCGGCGCCGGGCCAGGCGGTGGTCGACGACGCTCATGGCGGCCCCGCCTGCCGGTCGGCGGAGGGCCGGAACGGGCCGGCGAACTGCACCTCGGGCTCCAGCCATACGCCGGCCTCCTCGCCCACCCGGCGCCGCACCGCCCACACCAGGTCGTAGACGTCCTGGGCGGAGGCGTGCCGGTCGGCGATGAAGAAGTTGCCGTGCTTTTCAGATACCGAAGCTCGTCCCACCCGGAAACCCTTGAGCCCCAGCGAGTCGATCAGTCGGCCGGCAGCATCTCCCGGCGGGTTGCGAAACACGCTGCCCGCGTTGAGGGTGCCCCCCGGCTGGTTGTCCCTTCGCCACCGGGTGATCTCCCTGATCAACTCCCGCGATTGGGCGGGCGACCGGGGGTGAGCGGCAAAGCGCGCCCGGGTGACCACCTCGTGTGGGGCCAGGTTGCTGTGCCGGTAGGCCAGGTCCAGGCCGCCTGCTTCTCGTTCCGTCACCCGCCCGGAGAGCAGGCTCACCACCCGCGCGCTTCGCAGCCGGTCCACGACCTCGGCGCCGTGGCAGCCGGCATTCATGCGCACCCCCCCGCCCACCGAGCCGGGAATGCCTACCAGGAACTCGAGGCCTCCGCGCCCGGCTTCGCCGGCTGTCCTGGCGACTACGGGAAGCGAGGCGGCCCCACCCGCCAGCACGCTGTCGTCTTCAGCGACCTCGACGTGGGCGAAGGCCTTGCCCAGGAGGACCACCAGGCCTGGAAAGCCATCGTCGGAGACCAGCAGGTTGCTCCCCCGTCCCAGCACCAGCACGGGCAGGCTGTCGCCTGCCGGACTCGAGCCGCTCAACGCGTCGGCCAGCCGGAGCAATGCGGCCTCGTCGGGAACCTCGGCCAGGTAGCGGGCCGGCCCGCCCATCTTGTAGGTGGTGCGCGGGCCGAGCAGCACGTGCTCCTGCACCATTCCCATGAGGCCGACGGAGGCGGCCGCGGGGGTCATCGGGAACCGGTCAGCTGTCGGGCCAGCTCGTCGGGGAGGAGGGTGATGTCGCCGGCTCCCATCGTGAGCACCAGGTCCCCCGGCTCGACCCGCTCCGCCAGGTAGCCGGCCAGGTCGGCGCGGTGTGGAAGGTAGGCAACCGGCCGCTCGGTGGCTTCCACCACCGCCTGGGCCACCAGCGTCCCGCTCACGCCCGGCTCGGGCGGCTCCCCCGCCCCGTAGACGTCGGTGACCACCACTCGGTCGGCGGCGGCGAAGGCCGGCCCGAACTGGCGGTGCAGCTCTGCGGTCCGGGAGTAGCGGTGCGGCTGGAAGACTGCCCACACCTGGTGCCAGCTCCCCCGGCGAGCCGCTTGCAGGGCGGCGGCCACTTCAGTGGGGTGGTGAGCGTAGTCGTCGATGATGGTCACCCCCTTGATGCGTCCTCGCACCTCGAAGCGGCGCCGCACCCCGCCGAAGTCTCGTAGGCCGCGGGCCGCCCGCTGGAGATCGTGGCCGCACTCTCCCAGCAGGGCCAGCACGCCGGCCGCGTTGCCGGCCATGTTGGCTCCCTGCCTGCAGACCTCCACTCCCACCGGACCAGGCGGGCCTTGCAGCGTGAACCGAACGCCCCCCGGTTCCCAGGCCAGGTCGACGATCCTCCAGGTCGCCCCTTCCGAGACGCCGAAGGTGGCGGCGTCCGTGTGCTCGGCCAGCCGGCGGCCTCCCGGGTTGTCGACCCCCACCACCACCGGGCCCTTCACCCGGCCCACCACTTCGGCAAAGGCCTCTTCCAGGCGGTCCAAGGAGTGGTAGTAGTCCAAGTGGTCGGCCTCCACGTTGGTGACCAGCAAGCCGGCCAGTCGAAGGGGCAGGAAGGTCCCGAACGCCTCGTCGGCCTCCAGGACGAAAAGGTCCCGCTCACCCAGGTGGGCGCTGGTCCCCAAGCCGGTGATCTCCCCGCCCAACACGAAGGAGGGGTCGCGGCCCGCCGCCCGCAGGGCGGTGACCGCCAGGGCGGTGCTGGTCGTCTTGCCGTGGGTGCCGGAAATGCCCACCGCCGGCATCCGGGAGGTGAGGGCAGCGAGCAGCTCGGGCCGCCCCCAAACCTCGATGCCTGCCGCCCGGGCGGCGCTCAGCTCTGGATCGGATGGTGGGACCGCCGAGGAAGCCACCACCAGGTCGGACGCGACCGCCTGTTGCGGGCGGCTTCCCACCCACATCTTCAGCCCCAGGTCGGACAGGGCATCGAGGGCCGGACTGGGTTTGAGGTCCGATCCGCTCACGGTGTGGCCCATCTGGGCGAGCAGTTTGGCCAGGCTGCTCATGCCCGCTCCCCCGGCTCCCACCACGTGAACGCGGCGCGCGTCGACCAGCTCAGACACCGCCCTCCTCCTGCAGGACCTTGGCGATGTGGGCCGCCGCCTCGACGCGGGCCGCCGCCGCGGCGGCCGAGGCCATGCGGCCCCGGGCTTCCGCGTCCCCGGCCAGGCGGGCCACCAGGCGTGGTAGCTCCACCAGGCGGTCGTCGGACAGCAGCTGCGCCCCTCCTACTTGGACCAGGTGGGCGGCGTTGGCGGCCTGGTTGAGGCGGCCCAGTCGGCTGGGGGGAACCAGCACTGCCGGGGTGCCGGTGGCCGCCAACTCGCTCACCGTCAGGGCCCCGGCTCGGGACACCACCAGGTCGGCGGCGGCGTAGAAGAGCTCCATACGATCCTCGAAGGGAAGCACCCTCCACGGTAGCGGCGCCTCGTGCGCCTCCCCGCTCAAGCGCTCCACGGCGGCCGACCCGGCCAGGTGCACCACCTGAAGGGGGGGCCCGTCCCACCATCCCACCAGGCGGGCCACCGCCCGGT
>JALYHC010000076.1 GCA_030776765.1 Actinomycetota bacterium
CTCCAGCTCACCGGCTACCGGCGGGCCGGGGGTCGTCCGGCTGGAGCGTGAGAGGGGGGCCGGCCCGGCTGATCCTCACCGGACTGGTGGCCGTTGGACTGCTGGCGGCCACCGGCCTCGTCTACCTCGATAGACGAGCGCCGCCCCACACCGCCGCCGCCCCCGATGGGCGCAGATGGGGCCGGACCTTATTCCTGGCCAAGGGGTGCAACGGGTGCCACACCCTACAGGGCCTCCCCGGACGGGCGCAGATCGGTCCGGACCTCTCCGGGCTGGCCACCAGGGCAGGAGAGCGAGCCCCGGGGCTGACCGCCGAGGAGTACGTCCGCCAGTCCATCCGGGCGCCCCAGGCCTTCATGGTGCCCGAGTTTCGGGGAGGATTCGCCCGCATGCCCACCCTGCCGCTCGGCGACGCCGAAGTGGAGGCGCTGGTGGCCTTCCTGCTCTCCCCGGACGAGCTGTCGGATGAGTGAGCGCCCAGTGAAGCCGGTGCCGGAGCCGGGTGCCGGAGTCGAACCGACGACCTGCTGTTTACAAGACAGCTGCTCTACCAACTGAGCTAACCCGGCGGGTTGCCCTCCCTTAGCAAAGGGGGGACAAGCGGCAGCGGTTACTCTACCCGGCCCCGCACCCGGGCCACCTCGAAGGCGGCGAGGCCGGCGGCCACCGAGGCGTTGAGGCTTTCGACAGGCTCCACCATGGGGATTCTGGCCCGCACGTCGAGGCGCTCCTCCACCAGCCGCCCCAGCCCCCTTCCCTCGGCTCCCACCACCAGGGCGACCGGCTCAGACAGCAGCTCCAGGCCGAACAGCGACCGATCGCCGTCGGCGACCAGCCCTACCAGCCACAGGCCCAACTTCTGCAGGGCGCGCAGCGCCTCGGCGGTGGAGGAGACCATGGCCACCGGCAGGTGCTCGAGAGCGCCTGAGGCGGCCTTGAAGGCGGTGGGCCCGAGCGGCGCCGCCCGACGAGTGGGCACCACCAGGCCTCCCAGCCCGGCCGCAGCCGCCGAGCGGGCAATGGCTCCCACGTTGTGAGCGTCTTCCAGGTGGTCCAGCACCGCCAGGGCGGCGGGCTGGGTTGCCGACACCACCTCCTCCAGCCCCACCGTCTCGATGGGCCGGGCCAGCGCCGCCACCCCCTGGGGGGCAGTGGTGGTGGTCAGCGGGCCCAGGTCGGCCACCACCTCCACATCCAATCGCAGCCGCCGGCACTCCTCCACCAGGGGGGCCACCTGCGGATGGTCCAGGCGGGACCGCTCCACGAGAAGGTGGGTGAGCCGGCCGGCCCGCAGCGCCGCCGACACCGCGTGCAGTCCCTCCAGGCTATGCCCGATGCCAGCGGGCACCATTCGGGGTGTCCTCGATGATGATGCCTAGGCCGGCCAGGCGCTCCCGGATGTCGTCGGCCACCTCCCACCTCTGCTCCCGGCGCGCCTGCTCTCGGCGCTCGACGAGCCGCTCCAGCACCTGCCGAGGGCCGCTCGCCACCACGCCCAGCTCTCCGCCCAGCTCGGCCAGGGCTTCGCCCAGTTCGGAGAGGTCGTCCTCGGCCGGCCCCAGGCCCAGCACGCCGACCAACTCGTCGAAGGTGGCCACCCAGGGGCCCGTCTGCTCGCCGGCATCCAGCCGGCGGTTTCCCTCCCGGACCACCTCGAACAGCACCGCCACCGCCTGGGGTGTGTTGAAGTCGTCGTCCATCGCCACCCGGAACCTCTCCAGCATCTCGGGAAGTGGCGCCGCCTGAGACTCACGGAAGCGGCGACGGAAGGACCACAGGCGATCCAGGGCACCGGCGGCATCCTCGAGCACCTCCTCGCTCAACTCGAGAGGAGACCGGTAGTGGGTGCGCAGGTAGAGGAGGCGGATGGAGGGAGCCGGGTACTTCTCGAGCGCCGACAGCAGGTCGACCAGCACCCCGGTCGACTTGGCCATCTTCTCCCCTCCCATGGTGACCATCCCGTTGTGCAGCCAGTAACGGGCGAAGGGCGCCGCTGCGGCCGCCGCCTCTGACTGGGCGATCTCGTTCTCGTGGTGAGGGAAGATGAGGTCGTCCCCTCCCCCGTGGATCTCGAAACCGAACCCCAGGTACTTGGTGGCCATGGCAGAGCATTCGATGTGCCAACCGGGACGCCCCGGGCCCCAGGGCGAGTCCCAACTCGGCTCACCCGGTTTGGAGGCCTTCCACAAGGCGAAGTCCAACGGGTCGCGTTTGTGCTCGTCCGGCTCGATACGCGCCCCGACGCGCAGCTCCTCCAGCCGGCGGCCGGACAGCTTGCCGTACTGGGGCAACGAGCGCACCGAGAAGTAAACGTCCCCTCCCGAGGGATAGGCATGTCCCAGCTCCACCAGGCGGCCGATCAGCTCGATCATCTCGTCGATGTGCTCGGTGGCTTTGGGCAGCACGTCTGGATCTCGCACTCCCAAGGCCCGGTACGCCTCGAGGAACTGCCCGGTCATGCGCTCCGCCAGCACCTCCACTGGGATGCCCTCCTCCTGGGAGGCGGCGATGATCTTGTCCTCGACGTCGGTGATGTTGGTGACATAGGTCACCGAGTAGCCCCGCCACTCGAGGTAGCGGCGCATCACGTCGAAGGCCACCGCAGCCCGGCCGTGGCCCACATGGGGGCGGGACTGGACGGTGGGCCCGCAGACGTACATGCCGATCGCCCCCGGGCTTCGGGTCTCCAGTGGCTGCAGGGTTCGGCCGAGGGTGTTGTGGACCTTCATGTCATCGATTCTCCCCCTCCCCGAGGGCCGAAAGGACGGCCACCGCCATGGCGGCCACCCCATCGCCGGCGCCCAACCAGCCCATGCCGTCGGTGGTGGTGGCCTTCACCGAGACCAGCTCCACCCCGGTCCGCAAGACGGCCGCCAGGG
>JALYHC010000077.1 GCA_030776765.1 Actinomycetota bacterium
CTCTCGGACCGCTGCGCATCGACCCCCGGGCGCATACCGTCCACCGCGGGGAGGAGGAGGTCCAGCTGACCCGTACCGAGTTCCGGCTGCTGATGGAGCTGGCTCGCCGCCCCGGACGGGTGTTCAGCCGGGAGATGCTCCTGGAGCTGGTGTGGGGCTACGATTATCTGGGCGATTCTCGGCTGGTGGACGTGGCCGTCCAGCGGCTGCGGGCCAAGGTGGAGGCCGATCCCGCTCGGCCTCGGCTGGTCCTGACAGTGCGAGGAGTCGGGTACAAGGCGGCGCCATGATCCGCCTGGGGGGCTTCCGGGGACGCCTGGTGGTCACCCTCGTGGCCCTGGTGGCGCTGACCGCCCTGGTCCTCGGGTCGGGCGCCTACCTCTTCATGAGCCGGTCGCTGCGCGCCCGGCTGGTGCAGACGGCGGTAGAGGACGCGGCTTTCAATCTGACCGAGCTGGCAGTTGCAGGCCTCTCCGGCTCGCCCACCCTCGAGGAGCTCGAGGCCAGCGACCTGGAGGACGCCTTCCGGCGCCGGGGCGGGGCAGAGACCTTCGTCGACCTGGGGGGCGAGCACTTCGCCTCACGCTTCGCCTTCCGCGACACGCTGGGCGTCGTCTCCCCCCGGCTGGTGGAGCTGGTGACCTCGGGCCGCCTGGCCCACCAATGGGTGCGGCTGGACGACGTCCCCTATCTGGTGGTGGGGGGGCGGCGCCCTCCGGACGGCCCGGACTTCTACTTTTTCTTCCCGGCCACCGACATCGAGGCCGCCCTGCTTCGCCTGCGGGAGGCACTGGTGGCCGGTGGCCTGCTGCTCGTGGCGACGGCCGCCTTGGCCGGGCGGGCCGTTGCGTCTCGCATCCTTCGTCCGGTCCGCCTCGCCGGTCGGGCCGCCCAGGACATGGCACAGGGCGACTTCTCCACCCGCCTGCCCGTGGAGTCGGACGACGAGTTCGGTGCCTGGGCCGCCTCCTTCAACCGCATGGCCGCCTCTCTCGAGGAGAAGGTGGGCCAGCTCCAGGAGGCACAGGCCCGCCAGCGGCGCTTCGTGGCCGACGTCTCCCACGAGCTGCGCACTCCCCTCACCGCTCTGGTCAACGAGGCGGTGATGCTGCGCGACCACCTCTTGCGGCTCGACCCCCAACGGCGCCGCCTCGCCGAGATGCTCGTGAACGATGTCAGGCGGCTGCGCATGCTCGTCGAGGACCTGATGGAGATCTCTCGCTTCGATGCCGCGTCCGAGGAGCTGGAGCTGCGGTCCTTCGACCTGCGGCCCTTGCTGGAAGGGGTGGTGGCGACGCGGATGAGCGGCGCCGACCTGCGGGCGCCGGCCGAGCCGCTGACGGTTCTCAGCGACCGTCGCCGGCTGGAGCGAATCCTCGGCAACCTGCTCGACAACGCTCGTCAGCATGCCGAGGGGTCGCCGGTGGAGGTTGCGGTGGACCGGTTCGCCGACCAGGTGACCGTGACGGTCTCCGATCGCGGGCCGGGAGTGGTCCCCGAGAACCTCGAGCGCCTCTTTGAGCGCTTCTTCAAGTCGGACCCGTCGCGAAGCCGCGGCGGGAGCGGCCTGGGGCTGGCCATCGCCCAGGAGAACGCCCGCCTGCTGGGAGGCCGGCTGACGGCCCGCTTGCGCCCGCAAGGCGGCATGGCCTTCGACCTGCAGCTGCCGGTAACGCATTCGTTGCACAGCCGACACCCTGCCGTTACCTCAACCCGGCACACTGAGGGTTAGTCGATCGAGAGGAAGCCATGCGAAAGAGCCCTTCCCTGTGCCTGGTCCTGGCCCTGACGGGGGCAGTCGGAGGCCTCCTGTCCGGAGGCTGTGCCGCTCCACCGGCGGTGACGGATGCCGGCCCGGTGGCCACGGCCTCGCCCAGGACAGGCCCCACCGCAGGGGCAGGCCCCACCGCAGGGGCGGGTCCCATCGCTCCTACACCGCAGCCGAGTGGGCCGGCAGCCGCTACCGACAGCACCCAGGCCCCCCAGGGCACCCGGGCGCTGTCGGTCTACTTCCTGCTCGAAGAGACCGAGGACCAAGAGCACCGACCGGGACCCTTCCTGGTGCCCGTCCACCGGGAGGTCCCCCGGACGGAGGCGGTGGCGGCCGCGGCGATCAACCAGCTGCTCGAGGGTCCCACCGAGGAGGAGCGCTCAGGCTTCCCGGCCATGAGCACCGCCATCCCCGAGGACACGATCCTGCTCGGTGTCAACATCGAGGACAGCTTGGCCACCGTCGACCTGTCCGGAGAGTTCGAGACGGGGGGAGGGAGCTTCTCAATGCTGGCCCGGCTGGCCCAGATGGTCTACACGGTGACGCAATTCCCCACTGTGGAGAATGTCGCCTTCCGCCTCGACGGGGCCCCGGTCGAGGTCTTCTCGGGAGAAGGCCTGGTCCTCGACCAGCCGGTCGGGCGGGACGACTACCTCGATCTGCTGCCCCTCATCTTCGTGGACCGGCCGGCCTGGGGAGCTCCCGCAGGGAACCCGGCCCGGGTGGTGGGAAGGGCGGCCGTCTTCGAGGCGGTCTTCCACTACTCCCTGGTGGGCGGCGACGGGGAGATCCTCGAGGAGGGAAGGGCCATGACCAGCGAGGGCCAGGGCTGGGGGGATTTCGACTTCACCATCCCGTACTCGGTAGCCGACGATCAGCTGGGTGCTCTGGTCGTCTGGGACTTCTCAGCGGAGGATGGGAGCCGCCAGAACGTCCGCGAGTACCCGGTGGGGGTCACGCCGGACGGGTAGCGGGTACTTGCGGCATGGGCCTTTTGCGGCCCGCCGTCCAGCCGATCCGCCGGCGTACGGGCGTGGCGGTGGCGGCCTTCCTGCTGGGCAGGGTGGTCGGCGTCGCCGAGGGGTACCTGGTGGCGAGCTGGGACCAACCGCGACCTCTGGTCCGACCCCCCGCCCCGCGAACGGGGGGAGGGAGAAAGGCGAGTGTGAGACAATGGCGAGTTATGCGCGCCAGAGACCGGTCACTTCTCACTGAGGTCCTGCCGCCCGAGGGACGGGCCGTCGAGGCGGTGGTGGCCCGCTACCAGCGGGTCGCTCCGGCGGTGACCCGCTTCGCCCGCTCCCTGGCCGACGACGAGGAGCTGCGCGTTCGCCTGGGGGCCCAGTCGTCGGCCGCCCGCAGAGAGGTGGTGATCGACCCGGGCCTGTTCCAAGCCGCCTATGCGCGCCGGGCCCCGGTGACCCCCGAGGAGGTGGCCCTGGCCTCCGCCCTCCATGAGGCGGTCCACCTGCTGGTGACGGACTTCGAAGAGGCCCGCCCCTTGCCCCAGGAGTGGTTTCCCGACCGCCAAGTGCCCCAGGAGCCGGTTCCGTTGCTCGAGGCGCTCTCGGAGGCAGCCGGACCAGCCGGCGAGGCGCTCTTCCTGGCGCTGGAGGACGCCCGCCAGGAGCGCAGCCACCTGAGCACGTATCCCGGGGCCCGCTCGGTGCTGGCCGACATGTACCTGGCTTCGGTGACCAGGGCCATGGCGGAGGCCCGTCCCCTCGGGCAGTACGCCCTGGCCTGCTTCCTGGTAGCGGGCGGCTACCAAGACGTGCCGACACTGCAGCAGAGCTGCGCACCCCACGTGGCCCTGGCGCTCAACGATGCGGCGGCCTTCCTGAACGCCATCCCCGAGGCCGGCGGCGCCTGGGAAGTCGCCGGCATCGCCCTTCAGCTGCTGGCCATCGCCCGAATGCACGGGCTGGCCACCGATGCCTCGCCCAAGGAGACCGCCGGACAGAAGCGCAACCGCCAGGAACAGGACCGGGAGGCAGTCGCCGGAGCGGTGGACGAGGTGCGCCTCATCAGCCCGGTGTTGCGCGACGTGGCCGGCTACGACGCCACCCGCAAGGCCGCCGAGGCCATGGCCGGCGAGGATGGCCGGCGAGCGCCCGCCCAGGTGGCCGGCGACGCCGGCACCGACCAGATCCTGCGGGTGAGCCAGGCGCCCACGGTCTACCTGCCTTCCGGCCAGGGAGGGAAGCTGCTGGTGACCCCGGTCCCCGAGCGGTTCGCGGTGTTCGGCCAGGCGGGCGTCGAGGTGTTGGATGTGGCGGCCCGTAAGTGGGGAGTGGCCCAGCGCCACGTCTCCGGTGAGCTCTACCCGCTCTTCGCCGCCAACCAGCGGCGCGGGCTTCGCTCCGGCTACGACGTGGGCGACCTCTCCCCACACGCGGCCCTCTTCCTGGGGGCGGGCCTCTACGAGCGGATGTTCGAGCGCCGCGCCCTGGCCACCAGGCGCTCCTATGCGGTCAGCCTGCTGGTGGACGGCTCGGCCAGCATGCTTCAGCCGCGCAACCTGCCGGGCGGCTCCAAAGCTCCCTGGGCGCTGGCCGCCGCCACGCTGGGCGCATGGACCCTGGCCCGTCTCTGTGACGATCTGCAGGTGGACTTCGAGGTGGCTCTCTTCAATCGGTCCTTCGCCGCCGCTCCCGACGACAGCGAGCGGAGCTTCCTGGACCGGCTGCGGCGCTCCCAGGCCGGATTGCGCCGCAGCCAGGGAGGAGCCGCCGAGCGCCTCAGCCGCACGGTCAACCACTATCTCGTCAAGTCCTTCGAGCAGCGCTGGCGAGTAGCCGAAGAGGCGCTGGCCGGACTGTTCTGGACGGCGGCCGAGCCGGCTGCGGCTGGCGCCGAGGCCCGGCGAGCGCCGGAGCTGGCCCCGCCCGTCTCGATGTTCGAGAAGGCCGCCAACGTAGACGAGTTCAATGTGAGCTACGCGGTGGAGCGCCTGGCGCGCCAACGCTCCCAGATCCGCGTGCTGGTGGTGCTGGCCGACGGCATGACGCGAGGCTCGGTGGAGGCCCTGGCGGAGGCGGTGGGCCAGGCGGAGACCTCCGGCACCACTATCCTCGGGATCGGCATCGGGGATGGCACCGTCCAGGCCGCCTATGGCCGAAGCCAGGTCGTGGAGCGCCCCGAGGCCCTCACCGATGCCATGGTGGAGGGAGTGAGGTCGGCGCTGCGTCGCAGCCTGGCCCTCTGGGGGAGCGACACCTGGTGGGCACGAGCAAGCACGAACGGGAGCATGCATGCCTGAACACGTCACCTTCACCGATCCGAGCGGAGAGGGGAAGCCGGTCGAGCTGGAGAGCTTCGAGGTCCCGGCCCACCTCGCCGACTTCCAGCAGCGGGTGGGAAAGATCCCTATCCCCGACCCGTACTACGTGGACCTGGGGATGCTGTATCGGCTGGCCCTGCTGGAAGACGTGCGCCGCCGACACGCCCGCGACGTGCCCCTACACCTGGCCATCCGCGGCCATATGGGGACCGGCAAGGACCACGACCTGGAGCAGTTCGCGGCGCTGCTGCGGCTCCCCTACTACCGCATCCCCCTGACCGGGGAGGTGCGGGACATCACGTTGATCGGCTCGGTGAAGCTGCATGGTGACGGCAAGGGCGGAACCGAGAGCCGCTGGGAAGATGGCGACATCACCCGAGCGCTGCGCGGGCCGGCCCTCATCAACCTCTCCGAGCTCAACGCCGCCGGGGCCGAGACCCTGTTCGCCCTGCACGGCCTGCTCGACCGCTACCAGGCCCTCGACCTGCCCACCGGCGAGACGGTGCGGCTGCGCCCCGACGTGCGCCTGTTCGGGACCATGAACCCCACCGACCTGCGCGACTACGCAGGTACGCAGACCCTCAACAAGGCCTTCGCCGACCGGTGGGTGATCTGGGAGAAGGAGTTCCCCTTCGCAGAGCAGATCGCCGCCATGCTGGAGCGCCGCTACCCGGACCTGGGCCACCAGTTCGTCGAGCTCATCGCTCGGCTCGCCATCGAGGTGAACCAGTCCTTCGTAGCCTCGGACGTGCGTACCAGGGTGGAGACACCGATGAGCTTGCGTACCGTGCTCGACCGGCTGCCCGCCGGCCTGCGGATCTTCTCGGAAGCCGAGGACCCGCTGCGCCGGGCCTGGGAGGAGTTCGTCCTGCCCCACGTGGACGCCTACGACCGGGACCACTACGAGACGGTCTGGAATGCGGTGGTACGGAAGGGGCCAGCCGGGCCGCCCTTCGCCCAGCGGTGAGCCGGGCGTACCAGATCGGCGACGGCGACCTGGACCGCCGCATCAAGGAGCTGGTCAGCGATGCCGGGGGCGAGGCCAACGCCGACCTGGTAGGCGAGATGATGGTCACCAACCTCAAGCTGATCCGCGACCGCACCGATCGGGGCGACCTCAAGCTGATCAACGCCGCCCTCAAGGAGATGCGCTACTCGTTCCTGCTCTTCTCCCGCTATCAGCACATCAGGAAGGTGGCGGTCTTCGGATCGGCTCGCATCCCCTCCGATGACGAGAACTTCCGGCTGGCCGCCGAATTCGCCCGCCACATGACGGAAGAACGAGGCTGGATGGTCATCACCGGAGCGGGGCCGGGGATCATGGAGGCCGCCAACGCGGGCGCCGGCCCCCATGCGTCCTTCGGGGTCAACATCCGCCTGCCCTTCGAGTCGGAGGCCAACCCGCACGTGCTCCCCAACCGGCTGGTCAACTTCAAGTACTTCTTCACCCGCAAGCTCATCTTCGTCAAGGAGGCCCATGCCTTCGCCCTCTTCCCGGGTGGCTTCGGGACCCTCGACGAGACCTTCGAGCTGCTCACCCTGGTGCAGACCGGCAAGAGCGACCTCCATCCCATCGTCATGGTCGAGTCACCTGCCACGGATTACTGGGGGACCTGGGTGGACTTCGTCAACGAGGACCTGGTGGGCAACGGGCTGATCAGCCCCCACGACCTCAGCCTGTTCAAGGTGGTCAAGGACGTCGAAGAGGCCTGCGAGGAGCTCTCCGGCTTCTACGCCAACTACCACTCTCAGCGGTTCGTGGAAGGCAAGCTGGTGCTGCGCATGCAACGCGCCCCGGAGTCGGCCGACCTGGCCGCCCTCAACGAGGAGTTCTCCGACATCGTGGCGGACGGGGAGATCGAGCAGGTCGCCGCCGCCCCCGCCGAGCTGGCCGACCACGATCACCCGGAGCTGGAGCGGCTGGCCTTGACCTTCGACCGCCGGCAGTTCGGGCGCCTGCGGCAGCTGGTGGACCGCCTCAACCTGATCCCCACCGACTCCAAGGCGCAGGCGGCCCCCGACTCCAGGGTGATGCCGGAGGAACCGATTGACTGACGGCCAGGCAGCCCGCCTGGTGGGCATGCTGCACCTGGGCGCCCTCCCCGGCGCTCCCGGTTTCGCCGGGGACTTCGAGGCGGCGCTGGAAGCGACCGTGCAAGACGCCCTGGCGCTGCAGGAAGCGGGCTTCGACGCCCTGCTCGTCGAGAACTACGGCGATGCTCCCTACTTCGCCGACGAGGTGCCCAAGGTGACGGTGGCGGCGATGGCTCGGGCGGTGGCCACGGTGCAGGCGGCGGTCAGCCTGCCCTTGGGGGTCAACGTGCTTCGCAACGATGCGCTGGCGGCGCTGGCAGTGGCGGCGGCCACCGGCGCCGCCTTCATCCGCGTCAACGTCCTCACCGGCGCCATGTTCACCGACCAGGGGTTCCTGCAGGGTCGGGCGGCCGAGCTGGCCCGGGCGCGGCAGGCCCTGGGCCCCGAGCTGGAGGTGCTGGCCGACGTCTTCGTCAAGCACGCCGTCCCGCCCCGCGGCTTCACCATAGAGCAAGCTGCCACCGACACCTACCAGCGCGGGCTGGCAGACGGCTTGGTGGTGACCGGAAGCGGCACAGGCCACCCCCCGGACCCCTCCTTGGTCGACAAGGTGCGCAAGGCGGTCCCGGAGGCGCCGGTCCTGGTCGGCTCGGGCGTGAGCAAGGGAAGGGTGAGGAGGCTGCTAGAGGTGAGCGACGGGGTGATCGTCGGCACCGACCTCAAGCTGGACGGCGTGATCGCCAACCCGGTGGACCCCAAGCGCGCCAGGGCCTTCGTCCGGGCGGCCCGTGCCTAGGGCGGCCATTCCAAGCCCGACAGCCGGGCCAGGGCCACCATGAGCGCCTGGGTGCCCAGCTTGCCTCCCCCCTGGGCCCGCAGCGCCTGGTAGAGCTGCTCGGTGAGCGCCAAGCCCGGCACCGCCAGGTTCATGCGCCGCGCCTCCGCCAGGGCGATGCCCATGTCCTTGACGAAGTGCTCGACGAAAAAGCCCGGCTGGAAGTCTCCCTGCAGGATGCGCGGGCCGTAGTTGTTGAGCGACCACGATCCGGCCGCTCCCCCGCTCACCGACCGCATCACCGTCTCCAGGTCCAGCCCGGCCCGGTAGCCATAGAGAAGCGCCTCGCACAGCCCCACCATGCCGGTGGCGATGAGGACCTGGTTGACCATCTTCGTGTGCTGCCCGGCGCCCGGCCCACCCTGGTGGACGATGGTCTCCCCCATCAGCTCGAGCAGCGGGCGCACCCGCTTCACCGCCTCCTCGTCTCCCCCCACCATGATCGAGAGGGTGGCGTTGCGGGCGCCCACATCGCCCCCGGAGACCGGCGCGTCGACGGCGGCCACCCCCCGCCGCCGGGCGGCCGCATGGATCTCCTCGGCCAGCGACGGCTCGCTGGTGGTCATGTCGATCACCACGCTCCCGGCGGCGGCTGAGGAAAGCACCCCCTGCTCGCCGAGCACCACGCGTCGCACGTCGGCGGGGAACCCGACGATACTGAAGACGATCTCCGACCCCTCGGCCGCCTCGGCGGGCGAGTCGGCCCAGGCGCCTCCCTTCGCCAGCAGCCCCTCGGCCCGCTCCCGGGTCCGGTTGTGCACCTTCACCTGGTACCCCGCATCGATGAGGTGCCCACACATCGAGGAACCCATCACGCCGGTTCCAATCCAGCCAATCGGCTCTGGCATCTTCGCCTCCCCGCTCTCGCTGCTACAAAACTATCCAGGTGGCCAAACGATCTCTCCCGGTGGCGCAGGCGCTATTCGTCACCTTCTTGTGGTCGACGTCCTGGGTACTCATCAAGATCGGGTTGGAGGACGTCCCGGCGCTCACCTTCGCCGGCCTCCGCTACGCGGCCGCCTTCCTCGTGCTGGCACCCCTGGTGCTCATCCGGCCCTCGCTTCGCTCCCGGCTCTCGGCCGGTGACTGGCTGCGGCTGGGCGTCCTCGGGCTCCTCCTCTACACCGTCACCCAGGGCGCCCAGTTCCTGGGCCTGGCCTACCTGCCCGACGTGAACACCGTCAGCCTGCTGCTCAGCTTCTCACCGGTGATGGTGGCCCTGATGGGGATTCCTCTTCTCGGGGAAGGCCCGTCGGCTCGCCAGTGGGCCGGGATCGCCATCTACCTGGCGGGTGCCGCCACCTACCTCTACCCGGCGTCGTTCCCCGCCACCCAGGCCCTCGGGCTGGGCGTGGTCCTGGTGGGGCTGGTGGCCAACTCGGGGTCGGCCATCCTGGGCCGGTCGGTCAACCGGCAGGTCCGCCTCCATCCCCTGCTGGTAACGGTGGTGAGCATGGGCATCGGGGCGGTGGTGCTCCTCGCTGCCGGTTTGGCCACCCAGGGGCTGCCCCCTCTCGCCACCTCCACCTGGGCGATCATCCTCTGGCTGGCGGTGGTCAACACGGCCTTCGCCTTCACCCTCTGGAACAACACGCTGCGGCAGCTCAGCGCGGTGGAGTCGAGCATCATCAACAACACCATGCTGATCCAGATCGCGGTCCTCGCCTGGGTCTTCCTCGGGCAGAGCCTCGGCTGGCGGGAGGTGGCCGGGCTGTTCCTGGCGGCGGCCGGCGTGTTGATCGTACAGCTCGTCGGCCAACCTGGCGGGAGCCTTCAACCTCGGTCGGTCTCGCTGCGGCTAGCCGAGCCTAGATGAGGGGAACTCTCAGCGGCGGCCGCGGGCGTTTCCTCGTGCAGCAGAGTTTGTCCGCCAAGAAACTGGGGTAAGTTGGGGCCGATGAACCGATCGACCGCTCGCCGCGTGCTGGGCGTGTCGGGTGGCGCGGGCAGCGAAGAGATCGATCAAGCCTTTCGCCGATCGGCACGCCGGCTGCATCCGGACGTCGGCGGCGACACGCAGCGCTTCCAGCAGCTCGTGTCGGCTCGCCGGGCTCTGCTTGGGCCTTCCTCGTCCGGCAGCCCGCTGATCGTCGTGCGGGGTCGGCCGTGGTGGCGAGAGCTCATGCACGTGCTGACGCGACCGGTGCGTCGAGGCCGAGCCGAGCCCCGAGTGCAGTAAGGAGGGACGACGATGACCATCGTGCGCTTCGCCATCTTGGTGGGACTGATCATCGGGGCGGTGTGGGCCCTGGCGGGTTTCGAGGGAGCACTGCTGACCGCCGGCCTAGGGCTGGTCGGCTTGCTGATCGCACTGGTGATCGAGGGACGGGTCGACTTCGACTTCCTGGGGCAGCGGGAGAGGCGCTGACGGAGCGATCGGAAGGAAGAAGCCATGAGTGAGGAGCAGACGACGGAGGAGGGAATCATCGTGACAGACAGGAGCAGCGACATCGAGCGGACGGGCCGCGGCCAGGTCTCGGCCTTGGAGACAGAGCAGGGCACCACCTCAATCTCTGATTCGGTGGTAGCCAAGATCGCCGCCATCGCCGCCCGGGAGGTGGACGGGGTGTCCGACCTGGGCGGGACCGTCTCGGGAGCCATCGGCAGCATGGTGGGCAGGATCCGCGGGGACGAGCACCAGACCAGCGGCGTGGGCGTGGAAGTGGGCACCCGCCAGGCTGCCGTCGATCTCACCATGAAGGCCATCTACCCGACCTCCATTCACCAAGTGGCGGAGTCGGTGCGCCAGAACGTCATCGATCGCATCGAGTCGATGACCGGACTGGAGGTGGTCGAGGTCAACATCGCGGTGGTCGACCTGGCCTTCCCCGGGAACCAGGACCGAGAAGGCGGCGGCCGGGTCGCCTAGTGGCCGAGAGACCAGCGGTGACGGCCCGTCTGGCCGCCACCGCAGCTAACGAAGTACCCGACGTCCTCGACCTGTACGAAGGCGCGGTGGGGGAGATCGCCACCTATGGGAGTGGAGAGCGGGTCGGTGGGGTGCGGGTGCGAAGGGGCGAGCCCAACAGGCTTGTCCTGTACCTGGTTGTGCGCTTCGGAAGGCCGCTGGCCGAGATCGCCGAAGAGGTACGGGACAAGGTTCGCCAGCGCCTGGAAGGCTCTTGGGTGATCGACGTGCACATCCAGGACGTGCGAGCCGAGCAGCCGGCCCTGGAGAGCGAGACTTGACGGTCGTCAACCGCCTCCTGGGGCTGATCCTGGGCCTGGCACTGGCGTGGGCCGGCCTCCTCATCCTCATCGAGGCCGCCCGTGCCGCCCTGGGCGAATCCCCCTGGCTGGTCGACGTGCGCGCCTGGGACCAGGCACTCGGGGACCTAACCTGGAACGACCAGGTGCTCCTGCTGGTGCTGGCCGGCATGGTGCTGCTCGGATTGATCCTGCTGATCATGGAGCTGAAACCCCGTCGCCCGGGTCACTT
>JALYHC010000078.1 GCA_030776765.1 Actinomycetota bacterium
CCTTGGCGGCCGCGTAGTTGGCCTGCCCCGCATTGCCGGCCAGTCCGGCGACCGAGCTGATCGAGACGATGCGGCCCCATCTGGCCCGTACCATCCCTCTCAGGGCCCCCCGGGTGCACAGGTAGACGGAGCGCAGGTCGACCTGCAGCACCTCGTCCCAGTCGTCGGGCTCCATCCGCAGGAGCAGCCTGTCCCGCCTGATGCCGGCGTTGTTGATCAGCACCTCGACCGGGCCCAGCTGCTCCGACACCGAGCCGAACAGGCCCTCCACCGCCTTCTCCTGGCCGACGTCGGCCGCCACGCCGATCGCCTCTCCACCGGCCGATCTGATGGCCTGCACCACTTCCTCGGCAGCCTCCGCCCGGTGGGCGTAGTTGACCGCCACCCGATAGCCCCGGCCTGCCAGCGAGAGGGAGATGGCCCTGCCGATGCCCCGGGAGCCTCCGGTCACCAGCGCCACCCGGCTCATCCGGGTGGCGAAGCCCTGCCGAAGAAGCGGAAGTTGGGCTCCAGCAGCTCCAGGGCCGTCCGCTCGGTGGGCGGCAGGCGGACGTCGCTCTCGACCACAGGGGTCAGGCGGTCTCCCCACCGCACCACCGCCGCCGCCCAGGAGAGGCCGGCTCCGAAGGAGGCGAAGACCAGGTTGCCTCCCGGCGACACCTTGCCTTCCTCGAGCGCTTCCGTGAGGGCGATGGGGATGGTGGCGGTAGAGGTGTTGCCGTAGGAGGCAATGTTGATGTACACCTGTGAGGGGTCGAGCTTGAGGCGGCGGGCGGTGGCGTCGATGATGCGCATGTTGGCCTGATGGGGGATCAGCAGGTCGATGTCACCCAGCTCCAGGCCCGCCTCCTCCACCACCCGCACCGCCGACTCGCCCATGACCGTCACCGCCCGGCGGAACACCTCCGGACCGTCCATGCGCACGCCGAAGGAGCGCTCCTCGAAGGCCCGCTCCAGGTCGGCCGCCGAGCCGCTCGCCTCCACGCACAGGATGTCGGCCGCCGACCCGTCCGACCCCAGCTCGAAGGAGAGCACACCGGCCGGCTCCTCGCTCGGCTCCAGCAGCACTGCGCCGGCGCCGTCCCCGAAGAGCACGCACGTGTTGCGGTCGGTGTAGTCGACCCAAAAATGCAGCTTCTCGGCCCCCACCACCAGCACCCGCTCCATGGCGCCGGTGCGCACCAGCTGGGTGGCCAGCGACAACCCGTAGATCCAGCCGGCGCAACCCGAGTTGACGTCGAGAGCCCCGGCAGCGGTGGCGCCGATCTTGTCCTGTAGGAGAGAGGACGCCTGGGGGATGACGGTGTCGGGGCTGGTGGTGGCCAGCAGCACTAGGTCGACCTCGGAGGCCGATCTGCCGGCGGCGGCGAGAGCGTGGCGGGCGGCGACCGCCCCCAGGTCGGAGGCCTGGACGTGGCTGATGCGGCGCTCCTTGATGCCGGTGCGGGTGGTGATCCACTCATCCGAGGTGTCCACCACCGTCTCCAGGTCGGCGTTGGTCAGCACCGCCGGGGGGACGCACTTCCCCCAGCCGGTGATGGCGGCATACCTCACGCTCTCCCTCCTCCGGGCGCACCGCGGTCTCCCCCCATTACCCCCTCTGGCCCCTCTGGGCAGGGAGTCATTCTATGGGCTCCCCCAGCCGCTTGACCGCCGCTCCGGCGGCCGCCAGCTCATCGATCACCAGCACCTCCGCCTGGGGCACCGTTCGGCGGGCCATCCCGGCGGTGGCCTCACCCGGGCCCACATGTACGAAGGCCGCCACACCGGAGGCGGCCATCGCTTCCAGTGTCTCGCTGAAGCGCACCGGGGCCACCAGCTGCTCGGCCAGCACCGAGTCCAACTCGTCGGAGCCCACCGGGCCAGCCGTCACATTCGACCAGACCGGGAAAGCGAGCGGGCGGAAGGTGACCTTGGCCAGCGCCGCCCGCAGCTCCCGTGAGGCGTCGGCCATGAAAGGACAGTGGAAGCCCGCCGAGACGTTGAGCGGCATAGCGCGGCGAGCTCCCAGCTGGCGGGCCTCATCGACCACCCAGGCGATGTCGCGGGCGGAGCCGGCCAGCACCACCTGGGCGGGCGCATTCAGGTTGGCCACCCAGAGCCGCCCGCCCTCCGACCGCCGCCGCATGGCCATCTCCTCTGCTTGCTTGGCGTCCATCCCCAGCAGGGCGGCCATCCCCGACGGCTCGCCGGCTCCAGCCTCTTCCATGGCGCGCCCTCGCGCCGCCACCAGATGCAGGCCGGTGAAGAAATCCACGGCCCCCGCTGCCGCCAGGGCCGTGTATTCGCCCAGCGAGTGGCCGGTGGCGGCGGCCGGCAGATGGGCCCCCTTGCGCCGGAACGCGTCCCAGAGGGCATACGCCACCGCGTAGAGCGCCGGCTGGGCCCGGTCGGTGCGGGTCAATTCCTCCTCGGGGCCCTCCAGGCACAGCTCCTGCAGCGACCAGCCCAACACGCGGTCGGCGGGTTCACCCAGCAGGTCGGGGCGCGCCTCGAACAGCTCGGCCCCCATGCCCACGTACTGGCTCCCCTGCCCGGGGAAGAGGACGGCGTAGCGCATGGCGGCCGCGAGACTACCTCCTCTTCATCCTGGCCCTCGGAACGCCCTGGCCCTCCGTATGCTGGTCGCCGTGGAAGTGGCGCTCTCCCAGGTCCTGGAGGCCCGCCGAACCATCGAAGCACGCCTCCACCGCACCCCCGTCTTCTCTTCCTCCCAGCTCGGTGAGCGACTGGGGTGCCTGCTCTACCTGAAGGCGGAGCTGTTTCAAAAAACCGGCTCCTTCAAGCCCCGGGGCGCCCTCAATCGCCTGCTTACCGCCCACCCTGAAGAGCTGTCCCCGGGCTTGATCACCGTGTCGGCCGGCAACCACGCCCAGGGACTGGCCTGGGCCGCCCGCGAGGTGGGCGTTGCCTGCACGGTGGTGATGCCTGCCGCCGCCAGCGCCGCCAAGGCGGCCGCCACCCGAGGCTATGGCGCGGAGGTGATCCTGCACGGAACCATCTCGGAGGCGTTCGAGCACATGGAGCACCTGCGCCGGCAACGAGGCCTCCTCCTCGTCCATCCCTTCGATGAGCCGGCCATCGTGGCCGGGCAGGGGACGGTGGGGCTGGAGATCCTCGAGCAGGTCCCGGAGGTGGACGTGGTGGTGTGCCCGCTGGGCGGCGGGGGTCTCATCTCGGGCATCGCCCTGGCCCTCAAGTCGCAGCGGCCGGAGGTGCGGGTCTACGGGGTGGAGCCGGCGGGGGCGGCGGTGATGCGTCGCTCCTGGGAGGAGGGCCGCCCGGTGCGGCTGGCCTCGGTGGAGACCTTCGCCGACGGGCTCGCCTCCCCCGTTGCCGGTGAGCTCACCTACCCGATGACCCGCCGCTACGTGGACGACATCCTGGTGGTGACCGAGGAGGAGATCCTGTCCGGGGTGCGGGCCCTCATGACCTTCGCCAAGCTGTACCCCGAGGGCGGCGGAGCGGCGGCCACCGCGGCGCTGCTGGCCGGCAAGGTCCCCCTGCAGCCCGGGGAGACGGTGGTATCGGTGGTGAGCGGAGGCAACCTGGAGCCGGAGCGGCTGGCCGAGCTCATCTCACCCGCTTCCTCGCCGGCCCGCCCTACCGTGGAGCGAGTTCCATCCGAGAGGCGAACAGGAACCTGAGGCAATAGTGGCGCGTGGCGCGTCATTAGAACCTGAGGTCCCCGCCCAGCTGGTCGGCCACCGCCAGGACCCGGTCGACGTCGGGGACGTCTACGTCGCGGTGGGTGACGAAGCGCAGCAGCCCGGGCCGGGAGAGGTTGACCAGGATGCCCCGGGCGGCCAGGGCGGCCCGAAGCTCCTCGGCGGTGACGGGAAGACCTGCCTCATCGACGAGGACCATGTTGGTCTCCACCGCCTCCGCGTCGAGCGCCTTCGGAAAGCGGTCGGCCAGGCCGTCCGCCAGCCGGCGGGCCAGGTGGTGGTCCTCGTGCAGGCGCTCCCTGTCGCGCAGGGCGATGCGGGCGGCGGCGGCCACCACGCCCGCCTGCCGCATCCCTCCTCCGAAGCGCTTGCGGCGGTAGCGGGCCTCGGCGACCAGCTCCTCGGAGCCGCACAGGATCGAGCCGATGGGAGCCCCCAGGCCCTTGGAGAAGCAGAACATGACGGTATCGGCCGTGGCCGCGTAGGCGCCTGCCGGCAGCCCACTCGCCACCACCGCGTTGAAGATCCGGGCGCCGTCGAGGTGGATGGCCAGGCCTTCCTCCCGAGCGGCCGCACTGGTCTCCTCCATCACCGACAGCGCCACCACCCGTCCCCCGGACACATTGTGGCTGTTCTCCCAGCTGAGCAGGGTCAGGCGGCTGCCCTGGTAGCGCGCCTCGGCCACCGCCTGGCGCACATCCTCGACGCTGATGGCCCCGTCCGAAGCGGCGGTGGTGCTGAACTGCACTCCGGACAGGGCCGCCGCCGCCCCTCGCTCGATGAGACGCAGGTGGGCGCCGGGGACGCAGACCACTGCCTCACCCGGAGACGTCTGGCAGTTGATGGCCAGCTGGTTGCCCATGGTGCCGGTCGGGACGAAGACCGCGGCCCGCTTGCCGACCAGCTCGGCGGCCTCCCGCTCCAGGGTATTCACGGTCGGGTCGTCGCCGTAGGCGTCGTCGCCCACCTCGGCCTCGGCCATCGCCCGGCGCATCTCGGGAGTGGGTCGGGTGACGGTGTCCGAGCGGAAGTCTGCCGTGCCGTCGGGGAAGGCCATGGCGGTTCAGGCTAGCCAAGGGGGAGAGGAGGTCGTTGCTCCCCACCGCCACCTCGCGCAGAATGTTCGCCGATGCAGTTCCCCCGGGCGCTCGTCGCCCTCCTCCTCCCCATCGTCGCAGTAATGCTCGCCGCTCCTGCCCGGGCTCTCTCAGAGATCGAGGCGGCCGAGCGACTCGTGGAGCTCCGCAACCGGCGCCAGGAGCTCCAGGGCCGGGTGGAGGAGGGCCGGTCCCGCCTGGCCCAGGCGGCCGAGGTGGCCCGCAGCACCCGACGAGCCTTGCAGGGGGCGCGCTCGCGCCAGGCCCACACCCTCGAGGAGCTGGCCGGCGCCCGGGAGGATCTCCACCAGGTGCAGCAGCGCCTGGAGGAGCGA
>JALYHC010000079.1 GCA_030776765.1 Actinomycetota bacterium
GCCTGCTCGACTCGTGGTACCAGATGCCGCTGTGGTCACAGGCCGCCCTGACGTCGGCCGCCACCGCCACGCTGGCCATCGCGGTGGTCGCCCTCTTCCGTCAACTGGCCGACTATTTCCTCGACACTCGACGGCGGCCATGATGAACGCCGAAGGACGTCAGGAGCCGGCGGTGGAGGTGTCCGTCCTGATGCCGTGCCTCGATGAGGCGGCGGCGGTGGGGGACTGTGTCGAGGAAGCCCTCAAGGCGCTGGCGGAGATGGGCGTGCAGGGAGAGGTGATCGTGGTCGACAACGGGTCGACCGACGACTCCGCCCGCATGGCTGAGGAGGCGGGGGCCCGCGTGGTTTACGAGCCGCGCCGAGGCTACGGGAACGCCTATCTCCGGGCACTGCGGGAGGCGCGGGGCCGCTACCTGGTCTTCGGCGATGCCGACGGCACCTACGACTTCAGCGCCATCCCCGCCTTCATCGAGCCCCTCTCCTCGGGGGCGGACCTCGTCATGGGGAGCCGCTTTGAGGGTCACATTCAGCCGGGGGCGATGCCCTGGCTGCACAGGTACCTTGGCAGCCCCTTGTTCACGGCCATCGTGAACCGCATCTTCCGCACCCAGATCTCCGACCTGCACTGCGGAATGCGGTCCCTGGCCCGGGAGGCCTCGAGCAGCCTGCGCCTGAGATCGCCGGGGATGGAGTTCGCCTCCGAGCTGGTCATCGAGGCCGCTCGACGCGGCCTGGTCATCGAGGAGGTTCCCATCGCCTATCGACGCCGCCAAGGCGGGGAGCCCAAGTTGAGGACCTGGCGGGATGGCTGGCGGCATCTGTGCCTGATCCTCTCCGAGGCTCGCCAGCCGGCCATGCCCCCAGCCGCGTTGTTGGATCCGGAGGCGCCACTGCCGTGAGGATCGCCTTCGTCTACGACGCGCTCTACCCGTACATCAGGGGTGGCGTGGAAAAGCGCGTGTGGCAGCTGGCGCGACGCCTGGCCGCCCGGGGGCACGAGGTCCAGCTGTTCGGGATGAAGTACTGGGAGGGTCCCCGCACCATCAGGCGGGAGGGCGTCACCTTGCACGGGGTCTGCCGTCCCAAGGCGCTCTACACCCGGAGCGGCCGCCGGTCGATCACCCAGGCGCTGGCTTTTGCCGCCGCCCTTCCCTTCCACCTCGGGCGTGGGCGCTTCGACCTGATCGATTGCCAGGCCTCGGCCCCCCTCGCCTGTTTCTCATCCTGGATGGTCGCCCGGAGCAAGGACGTCCCGCTGGTGCTCACCTGGCAGGAGGTGTGGGGGGACTACTGGCTGGAGTACCTGGGGGCCGCCGGCCGCCTCGGGCGTCTCTTCGAGCGCTGGTGCGCCACCCTCACCCACCATCACGTCGCCGGCTCCGAGGACACAGCCGCCAGACTGGAGGCGGTGCTGGGGACGTCCCCGGAGTGGCTCATCCCCAGCGGCATCGATGCCGCCGCCATGAATCGGGTGCCGCCCAGCCGGCAGGGCTGCGACATCATTTTCTTTGGCCGGCTGGTACGGGAGAAGAACGTGGCCCTCCTGCTGGAGGCACTCGCCGTGCTGCGCCGGCGGGGCCTTTTCCCCCGAGTGCTCATCTTCGGGGACGGGCCGGAACGGCGTCGGTTGGAGCAGAGGATCAACCGGCTGGGGCTGGACCGGGTTCGGCTGAGCGCTTGGGTGGATGGGGACGAGGACGTGGTGTCGCTCATGAAGTCGGCCAAGGTGCTGGCTTTCCCGTCACGGCGGGAGGGTTTCGGCCTGGTGGTCCTCGAGGCGATGGGCTCCGGACTGCCCGTGGTGACCGTCGATCATCCCAACAACGCTGCTCGCCACCTGGTTGGGGAAGCCGGGTACGTCACGGATCCGGAGCCGGAAGCCTTCGCCGGCGCCTTGCGAGCTCTGCTCAGCGATGAGGGGCGCCGCCGAACCATGTCGGCCGCAGCCATACGACAGGCGCGGGGCCGGGACTGGGAGGCGATCGTGACCGGGGTGGAGGGGCTGTACGAAGCGGTGGTGGAGGGGCGGCCCGCCGGGCAGGTGGTCGTGCCCGGCCCTTTCCTGGCCGAAGCGGCCAGCCTCATGGGAGAGGGCTGACCAATGCTGGATCGCCCGGTGCTCAAGGCTCAACTCACCCCTCCTCTGGCTCTATGGCGCCTGCCGAGCACGCCCAGCCTCTTCCTGCTGGCCTGCGCGCTTTCGATACCTGTTGTGGCACTCAACCCCTCTGCCCTGGCGGGAGATCCGTCCATCTACCGGGAGCGGGTGGTGGACCTCTTGGGGGGCTCGCTTCCCTACCTGGAGAGCAACTTCGAGCACCTTCCGCTGGCCATCGTCCCCATGCTGGCCGCCTGGCTGCTGGGAGGCTGGTTCGGTTCCTACGCCTACACGGCCAGCTTCGCCCTCCTCATGTCCGGCGCCCTGCTCGGCACGGCCATCATGCTCGACCAGATCGGTGAGCAACTGCACCTGCGCCGGGTAGGGGCACGCTGGCTCCTTCTCGCCGGCCCGCTCTTCCCCCTGGTGCTCTTCAGGTCTGATCCCTGGTCGGTGCTCCTGGCGACCGCTGCCTGGCTGGCCATGCTGAGTGGACGCCGGAGGCGGGCGGTGCTGTGGCAGGTGCTGGCGGTCCTGGCTAAGGGCTGGCCGGTGGTCCTGTCGGCGGCGGACTGGGTGCGCGGCAGGAGGAGAAGGGCGCTCTTCGTCGCCCTCACGTCGTTGGCCCTGTTCGGGGTGTTGCTGGCCGCCCCCGGGTTCCGCGGGGCTCGGGCGTTCAGCGGCATCCATACCGACACGGTGGTGGGCACCACGATGGCCGTCGCCCGGGTGTTGAGCGGCGAGCCGGTGGGGCGTTTCGATGCCGCCGGGGCCATCTACCTGTCGGCGCCGGACTGGGCTGTGCTGGTCAATGCCAGCCTGGGGATCGGCCTGGCCGGCCTGGCCCTGCTGGCGCTGCGCCTGCCCGTCACGCCCATGAGGGCCACCAAGCTCACGGGCGCCTTGGTGGTCGCCGTGTTGATCGGCAGCCCGCTTTTCTCCCCCCAGTTCGTACTCTGGCCGACGCCCTTCCTGGCCGTGCATCCGTGGCGCTCCGTGAGGATGCTCACCCTGGCGGTGGCGTCCCTGACGCTGGTCTTCATGCTGGGGTGGAACCCGATGTACGAGGGGAGCCTGTGGTGGCTGGCGATCACCAACCTGCGCAACGGCTTGCTGCTGGCGCTGGGAGCAGTCACGGCCTGGAGCGTGGGCCATGACACTCGCCAGAAGCGCAGGAGGTCGTTGGTAGGCGTTTCATGAAGATCGGGAAAAACAGCTTGCCCAATGGCGGGGACCGGTGGGCTGGGAAGTGGAAGATGGAGAGTTCGAGCTGAGGTTGGGAGAGGGAGGCATGCTGCAAGGCATCAAGGACTGGTGGAGGGCGCGAGCCACCTGGCAGAAGCTGGTGGCGATCCTCGTGCTGCTCTGGGTGGTGGTCTCCGTGGCCCTGATTCCGGTCTTCGACTCCCGGCGGGAGGGGACGGCGGTTGCCAGCGCCGGCATCTACGTCATGGGGCCGGGCGAGCCCAACCCGACCTTCCTCACCGAGGGCACGGGCCCGGCC
>JALYHC010000080.1 GCA_030776765.1 Actinomycetota bacterium
GGCTCATCCTTTACTAGCCGAAGTACACTGACTTTCAGCTCGCCGGGAGGTTCCTTGAACTCGATCTGCGGTACCGTGAGCTCCAGCTCCAGCTCATAGAGACCCTTGCTGGCATAGAGCTCTCTCAAGGCCTCGAGATCCTTCCGGTACAGGGCCTCTACCCGCCGCTCCTCCAGGTCCTGCACAATCGCCTCCACCTCCTCGAGACGGCTCAAGGTGGTCGAGGTTGCCGCAGTCGTGCTCGTGGTCGTGGCGACCGTGGTTGTGGTGGTAACCGTGGCCGGGGTGGTGGCCGGGGCGGCTTCCGGGGAGCAGGACAGCAACAAGCCGACTGCCAGCAGCACGAGACAAAGGGGAAGCCTGCTGTTGCTGGAGCCTGCCCGCAGGCCCAAGGCCGACCTCACGCCCTCAACGTAGACCACCTGCTGGCCGGCGACTACCCCCCTACTTCGGCCACCTGGTCGAGCTCCGAGAGGAGGCCTGCCCTCTCCTCCTGAGGTAGGAAGGTGGCCTCGATGGAGTTGCGAACCAGGCCGATGACGTCGGCGGCCGACAGCCCGAGGGCCTCGGCCGCCCGCAGGTAGTTCTCACCGATGTAGCCGCCGAAGTAGGCCGGGTCGTCGGAGTGGATGCTCACCTTGACGCCCCGGTCGAGCAGCCGCTTGAGGTTGTGGTCCTCCAGCCGTTCGAAGACCCGCAGCTTGACGTTGGAAAGCGGGCAGACGGTGAGGGGGATCTGCTCGTCGACCAGCCGCTCCACCAGCCCCGGGTACCCCTCGCAGCGCACCCCGTGGTCGATGCGCTCCACCTCCAGCACCTCCAGCGCCTGCACGATGTAGGAAGGAGGGCCCTCCTCGCCGGCGTGGGCCACCGCCCGCAACCCTTCGGCACGGGCCTCGGTGAAGACCTGGGCGAACTTGGCCGGGGGGTTCCCCACCTCCGATGAGTCGAGCCCCACGCCGAGGATCTGGTCGAGGAAGGGCTGGGCCTGGTGCAGCGTCTCCACAGCCGCCTCCCCGGGGAGGTGGCGGAGGAAGCACATGATCAGGCCTACCGAGATGCCCAGATCCCGGGCCTCATCGATGGCCCTGCCGAATCCGGGCATGAAGACCTCGAACCCGATGCCTCGCTCGATATGGGCCTGGGGGTCGAAGAAGATCTCCGCTCGGCGCACCCCATCTTCGTAGGCTCGCCGCAGGTAGGCCGCCATGAGGTGGTAGAAGTCCCGCTCGGTCTGCAGGACGGCGGTCGCCTGGTAGTAGATGTCGAGGAAGGACTGCAGGTCGGTGAACTGGTAGGCGGCCCGCACCGCCGCCACGTCGGGGAAGGGAAGGCTCACCCGGTTCCGCCTCGCCAGCTCGAACATCAGCTCCGGCTCCAGCGTTCCCTCGATGTGGAGGTGGAGCTCCGCCTTGGGGATGGTGCGGACGAGCTGCTCGAGCACCGCCATCTTTGCCTCCCGCACATCGCTTCCACCGCACGCTACGCCTGCTCGGGCCGAGAGGCACAACCCAAGCTGCGCCGGCCGGCTCCAAGCGGTACGCTCGCCGCTGCACCTGACGTTGTGGGGGAGAGGAGTCGGGGGATGGCACACGTCGACCAGGCGCCGAGAAGAGGCGCTGCGGGGCTCGAAGGCTTCTTCAAGCTCGACGAGCAGGAGACCAGCGTGGGGAAGGAGGTGCGGGCGGGGGTCACCACTTTCATGGTGATGGCCTACATCATCTTCGTGAACCCGGGAATCTTGGCCAACGCCGGGCTCGACCCGGCGGCGGTGGCGGCTGGCACCGCCTTGGTGGCCGGAGTGCTCAGCATCGCCATGGGACTGGTGGCCAACTACCCGATCGCCCTGGCCGCCGGGCTGGGGATCAACGGGGCGGTGGCCTTCGGGCTGGTGCTCGGCCAGGGGCTGACGCCGGCCGGGGCCATGGGGGTCATCGTCCTCGAGGGTCTGGTGGTCACCGCCCTGGTGCTGGTCGGCCTGCGGGAGGCGATCATGGACGCCGTCCCGCTGGGCCTGAAGCGGGCCATCGGCGTGGGGATCGGCCTGTTCATCCTGTTCATCGGGTTCGTCAACGGCGGGCTGATCCGGCAGCCGGAAGGGGAGGGCCCGGTGCCGGTGGAGTTCGTGTTCCCCACCGAGCCGGCCGCCGGGGTGACGCTGCTCGGGCTGCTCATCACCATCCTGCTGTACGTGCGGCGGGTCCCCGGGGCGCTCATTCTCAGCATCCTGGCCACCACGGTGATCGCCTTGCTGCTGGGGGTGCAATCGGTCCCCGAGTCGCTGGCGGTGACGCCCAGCTTCGCCACCCTGGGGCTGTTCGACTTCGGCAACGTCTTTTCCACCTTGGGCCTGCTGGCCGCCCTCTTGACCATCTTCAGCTTCATGCTCACCGACTTCTTCGACACCATGGGAACCGTCACCGGGATCGCCGAGCAGGCCGGCCTGGCCGACGAGGAGGGCCGTGTACCCCGAATCGGGCGCCTGCTGCTGGTCGACTCGCTGGGGGCCGCCGCCGGGGGGGCGGCCGGGGTGAGCTCCAACACCAGCTACATCGAGAGCGCCGCCGGGGTGGCAGAGGGCGGTCGGACCGGATTGACGGCGGTGGTGGTGGGAGTGCTCTTCCTGCTCGCCACCTTCCTCACCCCCCTGGCCGCCCTGGTCCCCTTCTCGGCCACCGCCCCGGTGCTGATCGTGGTCGGCTACCTGATGGCCACCTTGATCAAAGACATCGACTTCGCCGATGTCGAGGAGGGCTTCCCGGCCCTGCTGGCCTTGATCCTCATGCCGCTCACCTTCAGCATCACGGTGGGGATCGGGGCCGGCTTCGTCACCTACGTGGTGGTCAAGGTGGTGCGGGGCAAGCCTGCCGAGGTCCACCCGCTGATGTGGGTGGTGATGGTCGCCTTCCTCATCTACTTCGCGCAGAACCTCCTCGGCCAGGCCATCCCCGCCTAGGTCGGGCGCCCTAACGCCAGTCGATGGTGTGCACCTCGACCGGCTCGCTGATCCCCTTGAGGGTGACGGTGCGGGGCTCGGAGAGCCGGAAGCGGATCACTCCGGCCTGCTCGAGAACCGGGGCGGAGATGACGATCTCCTCCCGGTCGCCCAGCGCCCCTACCCGGGCGGCGGCGTGCACCCCCTGGCCGCTGTAGTCCCGTCCCTGGCGGGTGGCCTCGGCGGCATGCAGCCCGATGCGGACCCAGGGCGCGAAGCCGTGCTGGCGGCGGTGGTCGGCCAGGCGCCGCTGGATGTCCACCGCGCACTCCACCGCCTCGCGGGCGCCATCGAAGGCCACGAAGAACCCATCCCCGGTGTGGTTGACCTCCTCCCCGCGATGGCGGGCGAAGGCGGACCGAAGCTCCCGGTCGTGCCAGCGGAGCAGCTCCTCCCAGGCGGCGTCGCCGATGAGGCCGAGCAGGTCGGTCGAGGTGACGATGTCGGTGAACATGAACGTCTTGGTCACCCGGCGTCGCTCGCCATAGGCCACCGCTTCGTCATCTTCCAGGAGCTCGTTCACCTTCTCGAGATCGAGGGTCGCCCCTAGCCGCTGGAAGGTGGAGCGGGCCGCCCGCAGATCCAAGCGAGCGGCGCTCTCGTCGCCTGCCGCGGCGTGGGCCTGGCCCAACAGCATCCGTGCCTTGGCGCTCTCGTAGGGGAGCTCGATCTCCCGCCAAAGTCGCCAGGCCCTCCCCAGGGCTCGGACCGCCTCGGTCGGGTGTCCCTCGTGGAGGGCCAGGGCACCCCGGGCAGTGAGGGAGTTCGCCTCGAAGGCTGGCCTCTGGAACCTCGCTGCGATCTTCTCGAGCTCCTCGGTAGCGGCTCGGGCCGTCTCCGGGTCGTCTCTCGCCAGGGCGATCTCCACCTGGGCCGGAAGGATCAGTGCCCGACTGAGGAGATCCACCAGCTCCTCCGCGGGCGCTGCCACTGCTTCCCGGGACAGGCTGCCGGCGAGGGAACGGGCCGCCTCGTCGACCTTGCCCCTCGCCAGCATGAGGAGGGCCATGCCTGGCTGTGGATTCCTTCCATATTCATAGGCTCGCTGAAAGGCCTCCTCTGCCGCCACCAGGTCGCCCATGCGCAGGCGCACCTCCCCCACCTCGTAGTGGGCAAAGCCCACCCCATCCATGAGGCGGAACCGCTCCAGCTCCTGGCAGGCGTAGCGAGCCTCCTGCTCGGCTTCGGACCAGGAGCCGCGTAGGCGCTTCAGCTCGGCTCGGTGCACCCGGCATACCCCCGGGTAGCCCCCCAGCGAGTGCCGGCGCATCCACCGGTCGGCCTCCTCGGTCCACTCCCCGGCCCGCCGGTAGTCGGCCAGGTTCCGACAGGCGGCGATGGTGCCGCAATACACATCGCAGGCGGCGCTGGCATCCAGCTCCCCCGACATGGCGGCGGCGGTGGCCTCGTCAATCAGCGCCAGGCCCTCTTGCCATTCCCCTTTCAGGACGAGGGCCTGGCCCTTGAGGCTGCGGGCCAGCGTCTCGATGTCCAGGCTGCCGTGCTTCTGGGCCAGCTCCAGCGCCTGGTCGGCGTAGCTGATGGCATCGTCCGGATCGCCTCGGAAGAGAAGCGCCTGGGCCGCGTCGTAAACCTTCGCCCGGGCGTGGACCGCCGATTCCGGCTCGTGCTCCAGCAGTCGCTGCGCCTGGGCCATCCAGCCCCCGGCGATGGAGATGGCCAGTCGGCGAAAAGCCAGGTACCCCAGTCGCAGGGCCACCACCGCCGCCGCCGACTTCTCCCCCGCCTGCAGGTAGCCAGCGTAGGCGCGCTCTAGAGCCTCGACCGCATCATCGGGGCGCCCGGCCCACCAGGCCGCCTCGGCCAGGAGCTGGAGGTCCTCCGGGGAGAGGTCCTCCTCCTGGTCGGCCTCGTTGAAGGCCTGCAGCGCCTCGCTCCAGTCCCGCCGCCGCACGGCCCGCCGGCCCGATACGAGCGTTTCGGCCATGGCGTCCACCTCAACTCGTAGG